>JAJAZF010000492.1 GCA_026785875.1 Chamaesiphon sp.
TAGTCACATGGGCTTGTCTGGCACCGCTGGAAGAAACAATCGCCGTTCAAGGAAAACTCGAACCAACTGATAAAGTCAAAGATGTTCAGGTACCAGTTGGTGGGGTCGTCAAACAAGTATTAATCAAAGATGGCGATAAAGTTACCGCAGGTCAAAATTTGTTGAGCTTGGAATCTACCGTTCCGCAAGCGACACTAGCATCTCTGCAAACAAATCTCGACTCGATGACTGCGGAAACCCGCTTTTATCAAAGCTTACTCAGTCAAGGAATCGACAAAGTTAACCCCCAGACACTAGCCAAGCTCAATGTCCGCCCAGAAATCCTCGCTCTGACTACCAGCCGCAGTTCGATCCTTGCCGAAAACCAACTCTACCGCGCCGAACTCAATGGTACTACTAATCCTAACCTCAGCCCCGAACAACGCCAACGGCTCCAATCTAGCCGCGCCGAAGTAGCTTCGCGGGTGAGTTCGGGTCAATTAGAGATCGGTCAAGTTGACAATCAAATGCGCGAAAATCGTGGCAAACGTGCAGGTACGAGTGAGTTACTGACTGACTCTCAGGCGGTGATTGCCAACATCGATGCTAAAGCCGCAGCTAAAAAATCTCAAATTGCCGCTCAAATGGCAGAGAATCGCAACAGTCGTCAATCTGCTCAAAGTTTATTAGCTAGTAATCAAGCAATTCTGATGAGCTTGAAACCTGCGGCTAAAGCTGGCGCACTGTCGCGCAACCAAGTGCTCAAACAAGAACAGGAAGTTATTGCTCGTGAAGGTGAAGTCACACAGCTCGACGATCGATACAAGAAACTAGCGCAGGACGAGCAAGAAATCATCGCTAATTCGCGGCTAGAGATCCAGAGCCAACAGCAACAAATCAAGAAGAACCAGCAAGAAATCGGTCAACTCGATCGAGAATACAATCGCCTGACAATGGCAACCAATCAAAGTCGAGAAAAGCTCAAAAATAGTGTAGCGATATCTAGTAAGGATTTACTCGCAAAAATCGCCAGTAACGATCGGCAGATTGCGGAAATTGACGGACAACTAAATAAACTAATTGTGGAGATCGACCGAAAAGTTGCTGATATTAATAGTCAAATTAGTCAAGCAAAAATGAATCTCAAATATCAGAATATTACAGCACCCGTCAGTGGGACGATCTTTGAACTCAAAGCCGGAACACCAGGATTTGTAGCTAATTCTAGCGAACCAATCTTAAAAATAGTCCCGAATAATATCTTGAATGCTAAAGTATTTATCAGCAATAAAGACATCGGTTTTGTTAAATCAGGAATGCCTGTGGATGTGCGGATCGATTCTTTCCCATTCAGTGAATTTGGTCATGTCAAAGGGACAGTCGTATCGCTCGGTTCTGATGCTCTCCCCGCAGATCAGGCTCATCCTTACGAGCGTTTCCCTGCCACAATTAAACTCGAAAAACAGAACCTGATTATCAAAGGTAAACCTGTTACTTTACAATCGGGGATGTCACTAAGTGCCAATGTCAAATTACGCAATCGGACGGTGATGAGCATCTTTACGGACATGGTAATCAAGCAGGAGGATGCGCTGAAAACTATCCGCTAAACTTGTGGATGTGGTTTAGCTGCGCTACTGTTGTACTCGCGGTGGAGCTAATACTGCGACTAGATCGGGTTTCTGGAGGATGAGATGTCGAAGAACGGATGGGTGCGGGACGCTTTGCGGTCATACTCGCGACTAACCAGCCTAACCCGATTGCCCCAGCAACGGCAGCGATAAAGATCCAAGTTTTACCCAAAACTTCCATTAGAGATGGGGCTGTAGGCTGCTGTTTGGGAGTCGCGACTGGAGATTTGGGATCGATCGACAGTGGTGGCTGTACGGGCTGAGAACTCGGCAAATCGGGGTTGTTGGCTAAATTAACTACATTCCCAGATTTGAGAGCTGTGAGGATATCCTGGGCGGATTCAAAGCGATCGTGTGGACGGAGTTGGAGCATTCGATCGAGAATCCTCGCCAAATTGGGGCTGAGGCTAATATGTGCGCGCCAGTTCCAGCTAAAATTTTGGGGGTCGATCAGATCGGGTGGTTCTCTCCCAGTCAAGAGGACTAAAGTTGTCGCCGCCAACGAATATAAATCGCTATGTGGAAATACTGTCCCCCGTTGGATTTGCTCGTTGGGCGCATAGCCAACTTTCCCCAATCGCGTTGGGAGATCATTATTGCTACCAGTACCAGGTAGATATTGTGCAGCATTTACCGCTAGCTGTTTGACACCTCCAAAGTCAATCAGCACTGGCAATCCATCGCTAGTGCGTTTAATCAGATTGTCAGGAGAAATATCGCGGTGAATCACTCCCAGGGCATGGATGTAACCGAGCACGGGTAAAATTTGGGTGAGAAATTCGGTAATTTCGATTTCTGTAAATGTTTTGCGCTGTTGCAGTTTCTGGTTCAGGAGTTGCTGATAGTTAGCTCCAGCCACATAATCCTGGACTAAAAATAACTGTCCCACACCACCTCGATTCACCCGAAACATTTCCCGAAACCTGGGAATTTGCGGATGTTGAAGTTGATACATCACCCCAGCTTCCCGCTCGAATAATTCCTGTGCTTTGGTGAGGAAGGCTGTTCCCTGTACTTGCGGTGCAAATTCTTTGAGGACACAGGGTTCGTTAAATCGATTGATATCTTCACACAGATAAGTCCGCCCAAATCCACCCCGCCCGATTTGTTTGATAATCCGATAGCGTCCCAGCAGTGTTTCCCCTGTCAGATGATTGCTGACGGGGACAATCATTTTGATTCCACATACCTGACAAAAATTGTTAGTGTCAGGATTATCGTGTCCGGTAGGGCAGATGGTCATTGATTTAGATGGGATATCTTTTACGCGGATACCTATGCTCAACTATGTGGTTAAACCTTGGAACAACTTATCGATCTGAGGAACTAATTCATCAGTTAAATATGCTTGAGTCTGTTGTTGAATTTGGCTGACCGATCGAGCGATCGATTCATTTACGAGATCTAATAGTCGATCGCAAGAAATAGCATACTTTAATTGGGTTGGTTTCTCCCCATCGTTAGTGCCAAAGAATATCCCCGTAGGGCGCACGCACACTTCGCTCGAGATTAATTCCTGTTTGGGGTTAAATCTTGCCCCAGTACTAAAAAAGTAAAAGCGATCGGCCGCCTTTAATATCAGTCGATCTATTTGAATAAAACTATTGACATATTCATTACTCATTATCCTTCTTACCTTAGCTACTGGTTGAATTTGAGTAGCTAAGGTTTGTTGTAATTCTTGCAGCGTCAGATTGGCTTTGTCGATCGTCGTTTGTTGTTTCTCGACTAGTTGTTCCTTGATTTGGGTCTCGATATGATTTAGGGCTGACTCCATAAATGATTCGGCATCTTTTTTGAAATCAAATTGCAAAACGCCTGTAGAACTAAACTCTAACTTCGACTTAAACCAGTGCACTGGATGTCGAGGTGGAAAGCCGCGCTCATCGTCCATATTTTCAATATGGGAAGTCATCACGCGCTGTAAAAATGGCATCCGTTCCTGTTCTTTAGCTAACAGAAATTGCCGAAAGGATTTATTCATGCGGTCTTGAATCTTCTCGATATCGCTGGTAAGTTCATCATTGAGATCTGCTTGTAACCGATCGATAGTAGCTAGACTTTCAACCCGCAGAGTGACGAGATTGATGTCTGCTAAATCGACATTGATGACTTTACTACTATCCATGCGATCGCCTCTTGACTCCTAAAATCTAGATCTGACTCAAACTAATTCAGATTGCCATTGTGGCATCGCTACTCGACCTAGGATCGGTATAGCCACGCGGATTACTGTTAGTGCTTGAGTCTTTATTTTAGCCTAATCTACTCCTCAAATTCGTAAACAATCGATCGACTAAATCTAAATTTTTTTGACCTGGAGAGACTTCCACCCCACTAGAGAGATCGATGCCATCTGGGTGGACTTGGCTCAATGCCATACAAACATTCTCAGGTGTCAAACCACCAGCCAATAACCACGGGATTGAGGGGTTAAAGGCGGATAACTGCTCCCAATCTAGAGTTTGTCCCGTACCACCGAGTGCATCGGGATGATAGGCATCCAAGAGTAAACTATCGACGACTTCTGTATAGGCTTGAATCGCGGCTAAATCGCTGCTACTGCGTACCCGACATGCTTTAATAATTTCCGCATTCGGCAGAGCTTGGCGCAATTGGTGACAAAATTCGACAGATTCCGTACCGTGGAGTTGAACTGTATCTAAGTTCGTCAAGGCTACTACATGGGAGATCGTCGCCACGGAGAAATCGGCAAATACACCCACTGTGTTGGCTTGTGCAGCTAACTCGGAAACAATTGTCTGGAGTTTAGTTAGATTCAAATAGCGGGGCGAATTAGGAACGCAAATAAAGCCTAGATCTGTTGCACCCATCCGCGCGATCCGCGCTCCCTGTTCGACAGTTGTAATTCCACAAATTTTAATCCGCATCAGCTTCCTAATTATCAAGAAATGTATCTGTTTTGCCAATATTTGTTAATTATAAGCACAAATTATTAGTTTAAGATCCTCACTAATTAATAATTGTGGCATGAGTTTTCATCTAGGAGCTGTAAATCTTTGTTAAATAACTTCATCATTGCAGCTATTCCCCATACCGAACCTTGGGGATTGAATACTGCATTGGCAATGCTCGTCTCAAATTTAGCTGCTGTCGCGATCGGTCGAGTTGCTCGGCTGCGCCAAATCGCCAACACTGAAGGTAGTTCTGCTGCTGCGGTTGGGACAAATATAGGTAGTAATTTCAATCTGTCCGAATTACTAGCGAGTATGAGTTTTGGACATATTCTCGGAGTTGGGTTGGTGCTAGGATTAACTAATGTGGGCGCGATCTAATCGCGATTCTCTACGGGAAAGGCTCTCGGTTACTAGCTTGAGTCTAGATCTGTGACATTAACTAGACAAAGCGATCGCGATCGCGATCGAAAGTTATCATAAAATGTCAATAAAATACTTTAAGCTGTTGTTAGATATCTAATTTTCAGGAGTAAATTATGTTAAGTTCTACTTTGTTACTCGCGGTTGAAGGCCCCATGAGCCAAGCTTGGTCGCCAACGGTTGCGATCGTGATGGTCGTTGCCAGTCTACTTGGTGTTTTAGCATCAACCAAAGCCAAAAAAGTTGGCCCAGCTCTAGTTGCTGGTTTAACAGCCGCTCAAGTAATTGGTGGTGTTAGTTTCGGACACGTGCTCGGTATCGGTGCAGTCCTCGGCTTGACTCGCCTCGGAATCATTTAAACAGTTGACAGTTGACAGTTGACAGCTTGCACTGAGCGTAGTCGAAGTGTTGACAGCGAAGATATTTTGAGTGGGGTGGAGCGGCTACCCCATTCATCATCTCGGTTTCAGGCAATAATTAGCACCCGATCGATTGATGATTTGGTTAACAAAGATCAGGGGTCTAAATCCCCATCTTAAAAACCCAATTATCAACTATCAACACTTCGGCTACGCTCAGTGCAAGCTATCAACTATCAACTAATTAAGATTTGTACCGCTCGATCGCACCTTTAGCAAACCTTCGACTCTGGATCGATCGACTGTAGTTGTTTGCAAAGAAATAGTCGCTCCGGTCGCCGCCAGGGTAAAATAGACCAGACATATTCAGTAGTAACTAGCTCATAGCCTAGCTTTTCGTACAAATTTCGGCCGCGCTCATTATCACCCATGACGTGAAGATGCAGTTCTGAATAACCCCAAGATTGAGCTAGTTGTTCGCAATCTTTGAGGAGTTGCTGCGCTACTCCTCGCCGCCGAAAGTCGCGACCGACAGCTAGATTCGAGATATAAACATAGCGATGTGGGGCTGGGTAACGGTAGTGAGCAGTGCGGACACCGACTTCGATCGTCCCAATTACTTGTTGCTGTTGTAGATCGGGATAGACAGCGATCGAGCAAACTTGCTGCTGGCTTTTGTGGGGATTGGCACTACTAGGCACACTGGAACGGAGCCGATGGCGGAGATCTTCGGCAATACCTAGCTTAAATAGAGGTGTAAACCATGCCATCCAGCCGCGATCGAAATGAAAGCTCCGCGTGATGATGTCCGCCACGCAATGTATTTCTTCCTCTCGCACAGCGCGAATCTCCATCCGATCTGCATCAAAAGCCTGCGTCGAGACGATGTTTGCGGTATCTACGATCATGTCTAAATTATGCTGGTTTGTGCTAAGTTCCGATCGACCGCAATGCTAATCCACTCGATCGCACGCAATTTTATTTATCGATATCTGAACTATTTAGATCCGTTGTCAGTCGATCTACAATTAGAACTGACAAGCTCACAAAGCTGAACTTAAATTATAACTTATTTAGTCGATCGTGCAGTCGATCGAGGTAATCCATTGGCATCTCCTCCCCCTCATCAATCTCCCCCCGAGCCAACACCAAAAGTAGATGGTGCGGGCAAACCCCCAATTGTGCTGGTAGAAACCGCCTTCCTTGCCAGTACCGCCACTTTACTCTGGTTATTGAATTTTTATTTTCCAATTGGGCCGATCTTTAGAATCTTCTTCCCACTTCCGGTCGCGTTGATTTATTTACGCTGGGGACAGCGAGCGGGATGGATGACAGCCTTAGTTTCTGGATTATTATTGTCGGTGCTGATGGGGCCGAGCCGGAGTATTCTGTTTGTGGTTCCCTATGGGATTATGGGCGTTCAATTGGGAGCCTGTTGGCGACGGCGGACGGGCTGGTTGATGTCGATCTCGCTAGGTGCTTTACTAGATTCGATCGGGGTATTCTTTCGCTTTGGGCTGACTTCGCTGTTATTGGGTGAAGATCTGTGGGCATATCTGATGGCGAGAATTCGCGATTTGGCTGAATGGATTTTCATTCAATTGGGCATCCTCGCCGAACCTAATTTATTCATCATTCAAATTTTAGCGATCTCCCTAGTCTTCTTCAGTAGTTTTGTTTACCTTTTTGTCGTACATCTAGTTGCACTTTTGATGTTTGAGCGGCTGGGCAATCCGATTCCCAAAGCACCGCCGTGGGTAGATACGTTATTAGATCTCTAACTCGATCGACTCTTGCCCAAAATCCAGCCATGCTCTAATATTGCTAGGTTACTTTAGTAACCTAGCCCTCTCACCCGACGTTCCCTGCTTTGCCGCTCTGGCGGAGAGCGTCTGACGATCTACAACAACTAAATTCGATTAATTATCGATCGATTGTATCTATATGAATCTGGCTACTAAATACATGTACTTGTATGGAGCTGGTGGACACTCAAAAGTCATTACCGATATCCTCAACAGTTTGGACGTGCAA
>JAJAZF010000493.1 GCA_026785875.1 Chamaesiphon sp.
ATAAAGTCGTTAGCAGCCACCGTGCCTATATTTATGGAGAGTTGTACGATCTGCCTTTATCCGGCTATCCAGGGGCAATTCATGGCATTAGAAAAGTGTATGGGTTTGTGATGTCATTTAATGACATCACAATCTTGCAGGAGTTGGACAAACTCGAAGACTACGATCCTCGACGGCAACCAGTAGAGAACGATTATAACCGTGAATTAGTCATCACATATCCACTTAACGGAAATTCTATTACCCTTGCTTGGGCGTATTTTATGACTCCCGATCGAATTCAACAATTAGGTGGTATCCTCCTCTCTGACGGCTGGTGGTAAAGCCAGAGCCTAAATCCCACTTCATACTCGCGAACCACCCAGCTCAGAGGATGATTAGCAGTAATACACCATTCACCATTCACCATTCACCATCCACCATTCACCATCGCATGACAAAACTAATTGTAGCCACTAGCAATCCTGGTAAATTGCGGGAAATGCAGGCATATCTGAGCGATAGTGCCTGGGAATTGAGCCTCAAACCAGCGGAATTAGATGTCGATGAGACAGGGGATACATTTGCTGCTAACGCTTGTCTCAAAGCCTCAGAGGTGGCGATCGCCTTGAATTGTTGGACGATCGCGGATGACTCGGGTTTGGAGGTAGATGCACTCGATGGCGCACCAGGAATTTATTCGGCGCGGTATGCCAATAGCGACAAGGAGCGGATCGATCGCCTGTTACAAGAATTGAGCGGTTTCCCCGATCCACAGCAGCGACAGGCGCAATTTGTCTGTGCTGTGGCTGTCGCGCGTCCCGATGGCACGATCGCCGCAGCAGCCGAAGGGATTTGTCGGGGGGAAATTCTGACTAGCCCTCGTGGTATCGATGGATTTGGCTACGATCCGATTTTCTATGTTCCCGCAAAACAACTCGCTTTCGCGGAAATGTCCTTAGCAACTAAACGCAGTATCAGTCATCGCGGCATCGCTTTAGCGATCGTTAGCAAAAAGTTAGCCCAGATCGCCAGTGACGGGATCTAAATCTTTTTTGGCTTTGAGCCGATTTTTTAAGGAGCTGTACTTCTTCCTCGGTTGAATCGTGGCGGATTTGCCAGGATAACCCACCGCCAAAAACGATGTTAACGCGTTCCCGAGAGCCTACTTGCGCTAAGTAGTGCACCAAAGCTGAATCAACTGCTGGGAATAGGGAAATCCTCCCCAAATAATGCGGAAATAACTGCTAGAATCGGTTACGATCAAATGTGAGATCGATTCCGTGATTAGATAATTCTCAATTTGGTTTAGTGAACTATGTCTGAAGCTTTAACACTCAATCCTGCTAATGTCGAAACCGTCCTCGATACTCTCCGACCCTATCTCATGGCTGATGGTGGGAATGTGGAGCTAGTAGAAATCGATGGTCCGATCGTCAAACTCCGTCTTCAAGGTGCCTGTGGATCTTGCCCTAGTTCGACAATGACTCTGAAAATGGGGATCGAGCGCAAATTGTGCGATATGATCCCTGAAGTCTCGGGAGTAGAACAAGTTTTTTAATTGGCGTTGCCAGCTCGGTTTTTAAAAATCAACGGGACTCAAACCGCCAAGTTTGGTTAAATGCAGCAGGTGAGTCAGATTCCCGACTTCTTGAAGAAGTCGGGGATCTAGCTTTTGTACTTTAAACTATCCACCTGTCTTCAATCGTTGTTTTGCTTGTTGCCACAGAGCTTCTAATTCAGTAATAGAGTAATCCGTTAAGGGTCGATCGATATATCGTTCCATCTGTTGGATGCGATCGATAAATCGTTGATTTGTCCCACTCAATCCATTGTCGGGATTGAGTTTTAACCACCGCGCCAGATTGACGATCGTAAATAATAAATCGCCTAATTCAGCCTCTTGATGGGCTGTATTAGAGGTAGCGAGTGCTGCTTTAAATTCGCCCAGCTCCTCATCAAATTTTTCCCATACTCCATCGATACTTTCCCACTCAAACCCCATCGTCGCAGCTCGGTTCGAGATTTTCATCGCCGCAGTCAGGGGTGGCATTTTTTCAGCATAACTACTGAGCTTATCGCTGAGTAGCTCGGTAGTCGTGCCTTTCTCGATGGCTTTGATTTGCTCCCAATTAGCTTTGACTTCGGCGATATCAGTAACTTGTACGTCTGCGAATACATGCGGATGACGGCGGATCAATTTTTCACTTATGCCCTTGGCAACATCTTCGAGGGTAAATTGCCCTGCTTCACTGGCTAGTTG
>JAJAZF010000494.1 GCA_026785875.1 Chamaesiphon sp.
CCACGTTGCTAAGGTGAACTCTGCATCTGGTGCCAGCCCCATCAACTGATGGAAATAAGCACTCGTCAGGAATCGATCGGTAACTAAGTTCCAATCATAAGTACCTAGTTGCGCCCCCTCGATCGCTAGTTGCAGCCGTTCCTCGCTGGCTTGGAGGGCTATCTCTTGTTGCTTCGCTTCGGTTATATCCCGCCAAGTCGCGATGAAGCCGTCATCTAATTTGACGATTCTCTGGTCATAAGCTTTGGTGAGATATTGTGTCCCGAACGTATCCGAGTAAATCAAATCGTCCCAAACGAGCGGTTCCCCTGTCTCCACCACGCGACAGTATTTGACAAATAACCCCGTCTCGCGGACGGCGGGGAACATTTCGCACAAGCTGCGGTGCTTGTCAGCGGCGGTCATCTGATTGCTTGCTAATGCGCTGGGATTGAGATAGTCAAAGCGGAAATCGATAATCTGTCCTGTTTCGTCGCGAATTGCCGAGAAAATCGCAATACAGTCGAGGACGTTATCGATTGCGACGCGAAACCTGTCGTTACACTCCTGCAATTGAAGCTGGAGTCGGGCTTTGTCTATCCCACATGCGACCGCTGACTGTCATAGTTCTGGAGTCAGATCTCGTTCGAGTAAATAGTCATGGGCACCTAATTTAATGGCGCGGACGGCGATTCGAGGATCGCCTTCGGTTGCTAAGATAATGACAGTCGGTCGATTGACCCCACCTTGTGCGGCTAATGATTCTAAAAAAGCCAGCCCATCGCGATCGGAGATGGAGCCACCTAACAAAACAGTATCGATCGAGCTGGTATGGCACAAATCTAGTCCTTCAGCTATCGACGCAACGCTCGACAGGTTGTATCCACAACCTGTCGAGCGGAGATAATTTTGATATATCGTACTGTTCTCTACAGAACTTTCAATAATCAGCAGGCTGGAATTTAAGCAAACCATCGTTCTTAAACTGTCGAACATATAAAACACACGATCGGGCATTCCTTCTAGCTTCTGCCTTCTGCCTTCTGCCTTTTTCCAACTAGTAATTTAAATGAGTAACAGCTTACGTTGAGTGCTACTAGACTTTTTAAAGCGTTAATTCCCTTAATATATTAGCATTCTCTACATTGTGACCGCAAGCTCGAATTATTGGGGCAGCTAATTATATAGCAACCGCCAAGGCAATTAAGACAGAAGTTCTAGCTATATACTGATGATGAGATTGAGCAGTACAAATACTAATAAATATCACATGACTATAGACTAAATTTAATAGTAAAAACCAAGCGTCAAATCTATGATATTGTTTATACTATTAAGCGATAATCATTCTCATAACCGATCCTTCATGCTAGAAATTCAGCAATTAGCTGTTAATTACCGTGGGGTACGTGCTTTAGAGCAAATTGACTTTCGGATCGCTCCAGGTGAATTGGTGGGGCTGATTGGGCCGAATGGAGCGGGTAAGAGTACATTACTCAAAGCGATGCTCGGTCTAATTCCGACCGCCAAAGGCACGATAAAATACTGCAATTGTCCCTTGTGTCAGCATTTGGAACGGGTGGCATATGTGCCCCAGAGATCTCAGGTGGACTGGGATTATCCGATTACCGTCTGGAATGTGGTGATGATGGCGCGTACCCGTCAATTGGGCTGGTTTCGTCGTCCGGGTGCAGCAGCGAAGGCGATCGTCAATGGGGCACTCGATCGAGTCGGGATGTTGGATCTCAAAGATCGTAAAATTGGCGAACTTTCGGGCGGGCAACAACAGCGCGTATTTTTAGCCCGCGCTCTGGCTCAACAAGCAGATTTGTTCTTATTTGACGAGCCATTTACCGGAGTAGATAAAAAAACTGAAGCCGTGTTGCTAGAAGTTTTTGACGAATTGCGATCGGCTGGTAAAATTTTGCTAATCAGCACCCACGAATGGGGACGCTCTTTGGATAGACTCGATCGAATTTTGCTACTCAATCAATGTCTGATTGCCGATGGTTCTCCTCAACAAGTAATGACTCCGGCAAATCTGCAACAAGCTTATGGTGTGTCCTTACATCAGCCAATTAATCGAGATGCGGGGGCAGATTTATTCTGTTAAAAATGCTCAATTTATCAATCGCGCTCTTGAATTACTAATATTATGCTAGATTTTTTAGTCGATCCTTGGAAATATGAGTTCATGCGAAATGCGATCGCGATTGGGCTGCTAGTCGGGATTTTATGTCCGGTTGTAGGTAGTTATCTAATCGTCCAACGGATGGCATTATATGGCGATGTAATCGCTCATGCTGTATTGCCAGGATTATCGCTTTCTTTCTTCTTGGGCATAGATATCGCGATCGGGGCATTTATATCTGGAATATTAGGCGCGGGGACTATTTCTTGGATTCGATCGCAATCCAGGGTAAAAGTAGATGCAGCGATGGCTTTAACATTTTCTAGTTTCTTTGCCGTCGGAGTGACGCTGATTGCTGTACTCAAAAATAATATCGATCTGGATAGTTTTCTATTCGGTGATATTTTGGGCACGACTACACTTGATATCTATCGGACAGCGAGTGTCACTGGATTGATTTTGACAGCAGTTTGGCTATTTTATAAAGAGTTGCTTTTCTATACATTCGATCGCACTGGAGCCGAATCTGTGGGATTACCAGTGAAGGTTATTCATCTCGGATTTATGGCAGCAATTACACTGACAATTATTGCTAGTATGCAAGCTGTCGGCGTAATTTTAGTGATTTCACTATTAGTCGGCCCAGCTTTAACAGCATACCTGCTAGTCAAAGAATTACATCAAATGATGATTGTGGGTGCGATTATTGGTGCGATCGCGAGTATGGGCGGAGTGTATATTAGTTTTTATCTCAAAAATATCCCGTCTGGCCCCGCGATCGTAATTGTATCTTCAGGTTTATTTATCTTAGCATTATTATTTAGTCCCTCTCAAGGTATTTTAACTCAACGATTTAGAACCTTCTAATCATTTGAAGTCGAGTAGCATTAGCTTTGATTTATCTAATAACTGCTACCTTCATCAGGATTTCTATCAAGACCATTTCGCGTGGATTTAAGTTTAAATTAAACCATTTTTGGTATAATTTAGGATACATTTGTGTTGATGCTCTAACTTTTGGAGCATTTCTCTTCTCTTATTATCTCACCCTCTCTTTCATGCAACTATATTCTTCTGTCCCCGCTCTGCCATCCGACCAACATTCATCTTCAATCGTTACTGGGCTTACCTTCGATCGGTGCTTGTCACCCCTTCAGCCCAAACTCACGTTTAGTAATGTCATTCTAATAAAACAACTATAACCATATGCAAGAAAGTATCCTGACAACACTAGTCTTACCGATCGCCCTAGCAATGATTATGTTAGGGCTGGGACTATCACTCAAAAGTGATGATTTTTTACGGATTTTCAAATATCCGAAAGCTGTGACAATCGGCTTAATCGGTCAGTTGGTCATTCTACCAGTTATTGCGTTGGCGATCGTCAAAATCATCCCCATGTCACCAGCCATCGCTGTCGGATTAATCGTCCTCGCCCTCTGCCCGTGCGGTGCATCATCAAATATGATTACCTATTTGGCTGGCGGGGATGTGGCATTGGCTGTTACCCTCACGGTGTTTAGTAGTATTATTACGATTTTTACAATTCCCCTCTTTACCAGTCTGGCTGTGAATTCTTTGCTGGGCAAGAGCGCGATCGTCGCCTTACCGATTGGGATGACGATGGGACAAATCTTTTTAATTACAGTTATTCCGATCGCCATGGGGATGTACATCCAGCATCAATTCCCCGAAATTGCTCGACGGTTAGAGAAAGTCATCAATAAATTGGCGGTTGGCTTTTTAGGATTAATTATTATTCTGCTGGTTGCCAAAGAATGGAGTCGATTACCCAGCCTGATCGTGCAGGCTGGCACAGGAGTAATGTTACTGAACATCCTGGGCATGGCAGCCGGATTTGCGATTAGTAAAATGCTCAATCTGAATATTGCCCAACAAATCTGCGTAGCGATCGAAGTAGGCATTCAAAATGGGACTTTAGCAATCGCCATTACAGCCGGAATATTAAAAGATGCAGAAATGGCAATTCCTGCGGCTATTTATAGCTTATTCATGTATCTGACTGGATTCGCCGTCATTGCTTACAGTAAAAATTTAGCTGGTCATCAAGATCGATTAAATGAAAGCTAAAGTTTAGAATTTGTAGGTTGGGTTGAAGAATGAAACCCAACTACCTTAAAGATCGAACCA
>JAJAZF010000495.1 GCA_026785875.1 Chamaesiphon sp.
AATCCCAGCAAACCTAGTGCAATGAAAATAACTTTGATGGTTAAGGCAAAGATAATATTTTGGATGACGATCGAGTGAGTTTTTTTACCTACTTGAATCGCTGCGGCGACTTTAGCAGGTGCATCTGTCATCAACACGACATCAGCAGTTTCGATCGCCGCATCCGAACCCAGTCCACCCATCGCAATTCCGACATCGGCTCTAGCGATTACCGGAGCATCATTGATTCCATCCCCTACAAAAGCAACCTTACCTTTTTTAGCAAATTCAAACAGCAGTTGTTCCACCGCTGTAACCTTGTCTTCTGGTAATAATTCTGCTTGAAATTCTACCCCAAGCGTCTTCGCGATTCGTTGTGCTACTGCTTGCGAATCCCCCGTCAGCATGACGATTTTCTCCACACCTGCGGCTTTGAGATCGCGGATTGCTTGCACGGCATCTTCCTTGATTTCGTCGGCAATTACAATGTATCCAGCATAGATTTTATCGACTGCTAAATGCACGACAGTACCCTCGACATTACAGGTATCGTGGGCGATATTCTCGCGGTGCATCAATCGATCGTTTCCGGCTAATACTGCCTTACCTTCAATCGTTGCTTGAATGCCATGTGCGGCAATTTCAGTATAGTCAGAGATAGTAGATTGATCGATGGGTAGATTATAAGCTACTCGAATCGATTTGGCGATCGGGTGATTGGAATTTGCTTCCGCCTCCGCCGCGATTCTTAGTAAATCATCTTGATTGAATCCATTGTAGGGAACAATTTCCGTAACTTTAAATACTCCGTTAGTGAGCGTACCTGTCTTATCAAAGGCGATCGCTTTCACTCCCGCCAAGGTATCTAAAAATGTCGATCCCTTAACTAAAATCCCCCGTTTAGCCGCTCCACCAATCCCGCCAAAATAACCCAATGGAATACTAATTACCAATCCACAAGGACAAGAAATAACCAACAGAATTAAGGCTCGATATACCCATTCAGCATGAGTTGCACCTGGAATCACCAACGGCGGAATTAGTGCCACGGCTAAAGATGAAATTACCACGATCGGTGTATATCGACGGGCAAATTTAGTAATAAATTTTTCAGTTTCAGCTTTCTTGCTACTCGCATTCTCAACTAAATCGAGAATTCTGGCGATCGATGATTCCCCAAATAATTTAGTAACTGTGACGGTTAATACTCCACTTTGATTAATCATTCCGGCGAGAACTGGTTCGCCTACTTTTACTGTTCGAGGTACTGATTCTCCAGTCAATGCTGATGTATCTACCTGCGAGTTTCCATCGATTACTTCACCATCTAGGGGTACTTTCTCCCCTGGCTTGACGATGATTGTGTCGCCTACTTTGACTTTTTCTGGTGCAACGACTTGAATCCCATCTGCTGTTTTGAGATTGGCAGCATCGGGGCGAATTTCCAACAGTGACGAAATCGATCGACGAGATCGACTGACAGCTAATTCTTAAAACAGTTCGCCGATTTTAAAGAATAGCATTACCCCGACTGCTTCGGGGAGCTTATGAATCGCGATCGCACCTATAGTCGCGATCGTCATCAGGAAGTTTTCATCAAATACTTGTCCGCGCAAAATATTGCGTCCGGCACTAGTTAATACCGTCCAACCACTTAATAGATAAGCGGGAATGAATACCAAATATTCACCGATCGAACCAGGTGTATTGTGCAGTGTTTCCTCAAATACGGAGCCTATTACAAACAGGGTAATTACTACTGCAACTAATAAACCTTCGCGCTTTAAACTAAACTCGCCACCACCGTGATTATGAGCGTGGTCATCTTCATCTTCATGACTGCTATGGTC
>JAJAZF010000496.1 GCA_026785875.1 Chamaesiphon sp.
AATATCACAAATCCCCCATTGAACTAAATTCTGTACCCCGACTAAAAGCGATCGAGTAGTCCCCGAAAGTGTCCCGTCAGGTAGTCTCGCCGTACCATCAACCACCTCAATTTCGCGACGATCCCAAGGATATTTCCCATCGGCTAACCCCAATGGGGATAGAGCATCACTCACCAGAAATAACCCCTCGCCATACCTACCAGCGCGTACGAGTAACTTTAACATCGCAGGGTGAACGTGCTTTCCGTCGGCAATAAACCCGCACCGCACATGCGGCTGAGTCAGTGCTGCACCCAATAACCCTGGTTCCCGATGGTGCAATCCTGGCATCGCATTAAAAGCATGAGTCACCATCGATGCGCCAGTGGTAAATGCACTTTCAGCCTGGGCAAAATTCGCCTGAGAATGCCCTAAGCTGACAATAATGTCTAAAGATCTCAGATAAGGCACGATCGTCCCTGTCGGGTCCAATTCTGGGGCAAGCGTGATGATTTTAATTGTCTCAGTATATTTATTGAGTACCAAAGTAACAAATTCTCGTGTGAGCGGTAATAAATATTCCGCAGGATGGGCACCACGTTTTTGAGGATTGAGGAATGGCCCCTCCAGATGAACGCCAAGGATTTGGGCTGTATTAGGCGGCTGATGTACCATAAACTCAGTAAAGACGGCTAGCGATCGATGGATATTCTCGATCGAAGTCGTGACGATCGTTGGTAAAAATTCATTCACACCCTGCGCCCACAGGAAATTACAGATCTGTGTCAATCGCTTCAGATCCCCCATCTGCACATCAGGAAACGCCAATCCCAACGCGCCATTAATCTGAAGATCTACCCCACCCAAAGAAATCCAATCGCCATCAAGATCGATCGTCAGCAGATCTGCTAGATTCAGTGACTCATCAATTGCGACGATTTTTCCTGCCGCAATCGTCACATCATGTATTCCAACGTATCCAGGAATCCGAGCATTAGTAATTTTGCAATTTTTCATGATGATTGAATATTCGGTGTCGATCGTAACTTATCCTAGCCATAGGTTGGTAAGCTGCATCTAACTTTCCCTTTCCCCCTTTCCTAGCAATCCTATGACAACTCCACTAATCGGCATCATCATGGGTAGCGATTCCGACTTACCCACGATGAAAGCCGCGATCGAAATCTGCGAACAATTTGAGATTGCCCATGAAGTCGCGATCGTCTCTGCACATCGCACCCCCGAACGGATGGTTGAGTATGCCAAAACAGCCCACGAACGCGGCTTAAAAGTGATTATCGCGGGTGCGGGTGGAGCAGCTCATTTACCAGGGATGGTGGCATCCCTGACACCCTTACCTGTGATTGGCGTACCCGTTCAAACGAAAGCGTTGCAAGGCGTGGATTCACTGTACTCGATCGTGCAGATGCCCGCAGGTATTCCGGTGGCGACAGTCGCGATCGGCAATGCTACAAACGCCGGATTACTAGCCGTCCAAATCCTCGCGAGTCACGACTCTGTACTACTAGCTCAAGTCCAGTCTTATCGACAGAGCCTACAACAAATGGTCGCAGAAAAACAAGCTCGGTTAGAAGCTGTCGGCTATGGCAACTACTTTGACGACTAATTAAGAGTCTCGATCGCTACATCTTCGCCACCACAACTATATTAATATTTGGGATCGTTTCGCATTGCTGTACCAGAGACGATCGATAATGCGGAAGTCCCAGCAAATGTATATTGTTATACAGAATTTTTTGTATCGTAAAACACAAAATTGTTCCACCGTGATACATACAGCACTTTCCATGTTCATGAAGTACACTCAACCTTTACTAAGTCAGTCTTTTAATAACATTTGTGTACTCCACATAGCTGGAAAGTGCTGTAATGATCTCTAGTTCAAATACTCTGGCGTGTAAAGGATCGAACAAAGTGTTCAAAAAAATTCTCCTTGTAAGTTTGATGGCTGTGTGGGTGCTCAGTGGCCCACTGATGGGAAATGCTCTGGCTGATGATCTCAAAACACCAGCGATGGATGTCAATGCTATTAATACTGGCGATACCGCATGGGTACTAATATCCTCAGCATTGGTACTACTGATGACTCCAGGACTGGCATTTTTCTATGGCGGTTTAGTACGTTCTAGGAACGTGTTAAACACCATGATGATGAGTTTGGTATTGATGGCTGTTGTGGGTGTGACTTGGATCTTGTGGGGCTATAGTATTGCCTTTTCGCCGGATGAAGTTGTCCGAGCAGCAGATGGTACCATCAAGCAGATTAATACTAATCCGATCTTTGGTAACTTAAACTGGTTTGGGTTAAATAACGTTGCATTCGATCGACCCGATCCTGTGGGCTATGCACCGACAATTCCCCACCAGTTGTATATGATTTACCAGATGATGTTTGCCATCATCACTCCAGCGTTGATTTCTGGAGCAATTGTCGAGCGGATGAGCTTCAAAGCTTATTTCTGGTTTATCTTGATTTGGTCTACAGTTATTTACGCCCCTCTAGCTCACATGGTTTGGGGTAAAGGTTATTTAGGTGCTACACTCGGTGCCCTAGACTTTGCTGGTGGTACGGTAGTTCATATCAGTTCTGGTGTTTCGGCTGCTGTAGCAGCTTGGATGATCGGTTCTCGTAGAACCTACCCAAATCAGCCAGCAGCACCGCACAATGTGCCGTATGTGCTGCTGGGAATCGGATTACTATTTTTCGGCTGGTTTGGGTTCAACGGTGGGAGTGCCCTCGGTGCCAATGGTATAGCTGTTGTCGCATTTGTCACTACGGCTGTTTCTGGCTGTGCGGGTGGTTTGATGTGGATGATTTTAGAATGGGTATTACGGACTAAACCTACGGCGGTAGGGATTGCCAGTGGTTTTTTAGCTGGATTAGTTGGAATTACTCCTGCGGCTGGTTTTGTGACTCCTCTGAGTGCGATTATGATTGGCTTGATTACGGCTACTTGCTGTTTCTTTGCTGTCAGTCTGCGGGCTAAATTAAAGTTTGACGACTCTCTCGATACATTCCCCGTTCATGGTATCGGTGGTACTGTTGGTGGCTTGCTGACTGGTGTATTTGCAAGCAAAGCTGTCAATGCTGCTGGTGCTGATGGCTTGATTGTCAATGGCGATCCTGCTCTATTGGGCAAGCAAATCGTGGCGACGCTTATTACTTATGCGATCGCTGCTGCTGGTACATTTATTATTATCAAGGTGTTGAGTTTGGTAATGGAGTTACGGGTTAAACCTGAATCCGAATATCAAGGCTTGGATATCACCGAGCATGGTGAAGAAGGGTATGGTGAAGAATTTGCTTCTGGTTTAAGCTTTGCTGAGAAAGAAGGATAGGGAATTAGATGTTAGGCTTTAGGTAAACCGCCAGCTTATCGATAACATCGGCTCTGCAAAAAAGCAAGAGTCGTAGGTTTAAGTTGACCTACGACTCTTGCTTTTTTTAGTACTTATAACAGTCGCCAAGGCGGTTGCTATAACTATGGGTGGGCACTTATCACTATCTAGATTTCAGACTCGATCGAGCGAATCAAATTAGATATAACAGAATAAATAAAATAATCCAAATTACATCAACAAAGTGCCAATAAATCTCAGCAGCTTCGACCCCGAAATGATTATTAGTACCGTAATGTTCGGATTTGAGCGATCGCCATAATACGGATAAAATTAATAGTACGCCGACCGTTACGTGCAATCCGTGAAATCCAGTTAAGACATAAAACGTACTAGCAAATAGATTCGTACGTAGTCCAAATTCTAAATGACTGTATTCATACAATTGTCCGCCCAGAAAAACAATTCCCATCAGGGCAGTAATCCCAAACCACAATTGCAAACCCTTAACATCATTCTTTTTGATTGCTGCATCAGCTTGATGAATGACCAAGCTACTAGCAATCAGGACAACTGTATTGACCCCAGGCAGGAGTAAATCGAGCTTGGGTGTACCTGCTGGCGGCCATTCCGGTGCCATCGCGCGGAACGCCATATAAGCGATAAATAAACCCAGAAAAATCATCCCTTCTGCCACCAAAAAGACGATTAATCCAAAGATTCTAAAATCGGGATGCTCGTGGTGGCTATCGTGGGTAGCAGTTTCGATATTAATTTGGGTTTTGTCGGAAATAGATCCTTGCATATCAGGGAATGGGATAGGGAATAGGGAATAGAGGTTCTACCTTGTGTAGCGACCGCCAGCGATCGGCGGGTGTGTTAAGCTGGTGCGAATGCTGACGATGCACCAGCTTGGGAAGATTGGTAGGTTATTTAACCGCCCTGGTGACAATAGCTAGCCACTAGTCGTAAATACCTTAGCAGGCTCTTCCACTTCCGCAGTATCCCCATAGTCATAAGGCCCTGTAGTCAGCACAGGTAATACTTCAAAGTTTTCGATCTGTGGTGGTGAAGTGGTTTGCCATTCTAAGGTGAGGGCATTCCAGGGATTACTCCCAGCTTTATCACCTTTATAAGCACACCAAATCGCATTTACCAAAAATGGTACGGTCGAAATCGCTAGCACATAACTACCATAGGTACAAACTTGATTCAAACCTTGGAACTCTGGTGCATACATCGCAACCCTGCGGGGCATTCCCTGTAGTCCGAGGATGTGCATGGGGAGGAAGGTAACGTTAAACCCGATGTAGGTGAGGGCGAAGTGGATTTTACCCCAGGTATCATTGATATGTCGTCCAGTGACCTTAGGGAACCAGTGATAGATGCCTGTATAGATGCCAAAGACGCTCCCACCGAACAGGACATAGTGCAAGTGGGCGACGACGAAATAAGTATCATGAACGTGGATATCAAAAGGCACCGCCGCCAACATGACTCCAGTAATCCCACCGATGACGAAGGTAGAGATAAAACCCATCGCAAATAACATCGGCGTATTGAGATTGATTTTCCCGCCCCACATCGTCGCCAACCAACCAAAGATTTTAATCCCTGTGGGTACGGCAATTACCATCGTGGTGATCATGAAGAACATCCGCAACCAGGGTGGTGTACCGCTGGTAAACATATGGTGCGCCCAGACAATCAAGCCTAAGAAGCTGATTACCATACTAGAATACGCGATCGCACCATAACCAAAAATCGGTTTGCGACAATGAACGGGAATCACCTCAGAAATCACCCCAAAGAAGGGCAATACCATGATGTACACCGCAGGGTGAGAGTAGAACCAGAACATGTGCTGATAAACTACTGGTTCGCCGCCGCCAGCCGGATTAAAAAAGGCTGTGCCAGCAATCAAGTCGAAGGAGAGTAAAATCAGTGCCCCAGTTAGGACTGGAGTCGCAATTAACATCAATAATGAAGTTGCCAGCATCGCCCAACAAAATAAGGGCATCTGCATCATAGACATACTTGGAATCCGCATCTTCAGAATCGTGGTGAAGAAATTGATCCCTCCCAAAATCGAAGAAGTTCCGAGTAATAATAGACTCATAATCCAGATCCCTTCACCCACTTTACCTGTGAGCAAACTCAGTGGTGGATAGGAAGTCCAACCAGCTTGAGCGGGGCCTAAAAAGAAGCTAGCCATCAACAACAATCCTGTGGGTGGGATAATCCAAAATGCCACAGCATTGAGCTTGGGAAACGCCATATCCCGCGCCCCAATCATCAAGGGGAGGAGATAATTTGCAAAGGCTCCCGTTCCGGCTGGTACGATCCACAGGAAGATCATGATCGTCCCGTGCATAGTGAACATACTATTGTAAGTAGCAGGATCGACTAAATCTGGATCGGGAGTTGCTAGTTCTGTCCGAATTCCTTCAGCTAATAAACCACCAATGATATAGAAGATAAACCCAGTCACAAAATACTGGATGCCAATCACTTTGTGATCGGTACTGAATGTAAAATAATCTTGCCATCTGCGAGGATTATGAACGATATCATCCTCGGCTGGGCCTTGAGTAGGAATTGATAATTCTGCTGTCATCTTTTAGGGATTAGGTGTTAGGTATCAGGAATTAGGTTTCAGATTTGGATGTTGGGTTTTGCTTTGCTTATGAGTTACCGCTGGTTGCAGGTAGGCTGGACATATTCATCGACTCATGCTGGTGAAGGTGCTTGAGCATCTCTGGTTGAATACCCATTTCTTTGGCATAGGGAGCCAAATAATTTCCGGTAGACAGGTTGACAGGGTTCATCGCAATTGTCTGTTTGACTACTTCTGCTTGAGCTTGGGCAGATTCTTGCTGACTGGCAATCCAGGTAGCGTAGTCTTCGGGCGTATGGACGACCATTTGAGTCACCATCGAACCATGATAGCCACCACAGAGTTCGGCACAGCGCAGAGGATAAGTACCTACTTTATTGCTAGTAAATCGGAGTTGAGTGGGAGTACCTGGAATCACGTCCTGTTTTAGTCGCAGTTGCGGAATCCAGACAGCGTGGATCACATCTTGAGCGTTCATATTGAGTTGAACTTCTTTGCCAACAGGAACATGTAGTTCCGCCGAAGTCACATTCGCCTCAGGATAAGTAAAAATCCAGGCATACTGTAGCCCCAGTACGTTGACACTGACATCGGCTGATTTACCTTGATTGGCTGGAGAGGCACCTACACCCAATGCCATCAGAGTGCTATTGGGCATTCCGTCTAGAGTTGCAGCCATCGCACTACCTTTACCTGCGGGCATCCCGTGCATCGCGTGCATGTCATTTGCGGCAGGATCGAAACCACCCATTTCGTTGTAGATTTCAAAACTATAGATCGAAATCCACAGTACGACAGCAGCCGGAATCGCCGTCCATAATATTTCCAATGGTACATTGCCCTCGATCGCGGCACCATCGCCGAGTTCGCCAGGTTTGCGCCGGAATTTAACCGCACAATAGACAATTATGCCTTGAACTAGTAAAAATAGTCCGACCGAAATCGTCATCATGGTATTGAATAAGCCATCAACGTGTGCGGCTTCTTCGGAAGCCGCAACAGGCATCAGTCCGTGATTTTGTCCGTACCAGAGGCTGACTAAGGTTAGTCCTATACCCAGCAGGAGCGTAATAATTGAGCTAGGAATATTCATAGGGTGTTGGCAG
>JAJAZF010000497.1 GCA_026785875.1 Chamaesiphon sp.
ATTAGGATTGCGGACATCAATTAAGACAAAATCATCAGCACCACTATCGATGAGTTGCTTGAGTTCGGTCACAGTCATCTCTGCTAACATACTTTGTTGTTCGGCTTCAGCCGCCTGAGCTTGAGGAATCCCACAAAACTGTTCGTAATCGATTAATTTCTCAATTACCGGACGGACGGGATTGGGGCGAAGTTTTAACTCGCGGAACTTCATCTCTAGGGCATTGTATAGTACCAACCGACCGCTGAGAGTAGTCCCCTGACCGAGAATAATCTTCACAGTTTCTGTCGCCTGAATCACACCGATAATGCCACAGAGAATGCCTAAAACACCACCTTCAGCACATGAAGGTACCATCCCTGGTGGTGGTGGCTCTGGATACAAATCGCGATAGTTTGGGCCACCCTGATAGTTAAAGACTGTCGCCTGTCCTTCAAACCGGAAGATCGAGCCGTAAACGTTGGGTTTATCTAGCAATACACAAGCATCATTGACTAGATAACGCGTGGGGAAATTATCTGTCCCATCCACAACGATATCGTAAGGACGAATGATATCTAAGGCATTAGCCGAACTCAACGCTGTATTGTAGAGATCGACTTGACAGTAAGGATTGATTTCATGAATCCGAGCTTTTGCTGATTCGATTTTGGGTTTACCCACCCAGGAAGTGCCATGAATGACTTGACGCTGGAGATTGGAATGGTCAACCACATCAAAATCTACAATCCCCAACCGACCAACGCCAGCAGCAGCAAGATAGAGTAATAATGGCGAACCGAGTCCCCCCGTCCCGACGCATAGAACACTGGCAGCTTTGAGGCGTTTTTGACCTTCTAGACCGACTTCTGGGAGGATCAGATGCCGCGAGTAGCGGGCATATTCTTCAGGTAATAACTGGATTTCATCCAGGTTCGGATTGAGCATAGCTAGTTTAATTAAAGCTGATGATTGGTGATTTCAACAGCGATCGCCAAGAGGTTTGGTATCTAGAAACTAACTAGCACTCTGACCGTCGCCGAGTGGTCTACAGGTACAAGGATTTAGATTTGAACACTGTCTACCAGACTGATAGCTATCATTCTACATTGTTTGCGGAGCATCTTCACAGCAGGATCGATCTGGTCAAAGCCTCGCGTAAGCATTAAATTAGAATTTAGATGTGTAGTGAAAATGCCACTTAATCATGCTTACCCTTATCGAGCGAATTAGCCAGAAGCTTCCTCACGTCTCAGAATCACGGCTCCAACAAATTTGGGATCTGCTCGACTCAGCCGAGCCAAGTTTGGTCAGCGATGAAAAGATTGACTTGGGATCGTTATTACAGCTTTCGCCCCAAGAACGCGAACGAATCGTGACTAAACAAGCTCAAAGTATTTCACACTTATTCCAGCCTGGATTGGAATTGTTAGAGTGGTCCGATGAATACATCGAAGATGAAAACTGGGATGAGTAATCTTATTCTAGAGCCTCAACGGGGTGAAATCTGGTGGGTCAAATTTAATCCGACAAAAGGTGACGAGATCGCGAAGACCCGTCCTGCGATCATTATCAGTATTAATAGTCTTAGTGATGGAGGACTCAAAGTTAAATTAGTTATCCCAACTACTGGCTGGAGAAATGATTTTGCTAATATTCCTTGGCTCGTCCCAATTAAGCCATCAAAACTAAATGGTTTACAGAAATTATCGACAGCTAATCCTTTGCAGACAAGAGCTGTATCGATCGATCCAGATCGATTTGGGGATAAGATCGGCGAGTTAGAAGATGAAGTATTAGAGCAAGTGGTCTTAGCTCTAGCGTTGGTAACTGGTTTACGCTAAGTACTCAAACTAAAATAGGGGTATACCCGAAGGCACACCCCTATTTTGGAATAGATCGAAGACTAATCCTAAGCTGCGACTGGAACTGGATAAACGCTGATTTTTTTACCGTTTTTGCCTCTGCGCTCAAAGGTGACAACGCCATCAACTAGGGCATAGATGGTGTAGTCTTTACCCAAACCGACATTATTACCAACGTGGAAAGAAGATCCGCGTTGACGGACGATGATGTTGCCAGCTCTGACTACTTCACCACCATACTTTTTGACACCCAATCTCTGGGCGTTTGAATCTCTACCGTTTCTAGTACTACCTGTACCCTTCTTAGAAGCCATAATTACCTCGGATTACTAAAATTATTTTGCTAGTGCGCCCCTCCTGGGAGTGGCTGGGGGTGGGTTTCGGCTATGCTGCGACTGCGACAGCTTCCGTCGCGACAGCTTGAGCGATAATTGCACCATTGACACTGATAGAGTCGATCATCAGACGAGTCATTTCTTGACGGTGCCCGCGTTTTTTACGAGTTTTCTTTTTAGGCTGCATCTTGTAGACGATGATCTTGCGCGCCCGATAGTGCCGCATGATCGTACCTTCAACGGTCACACCAGATACTAGCGGCTGACCGATTTGGATGCTGCCATCATTTTCGAGTAAGAATACTTTATCGATCGACACGGTGCTTTCGACTTCACCATGTAACAATTCGATATCATAAAAACGACCTGGCTCGACACGCATCTGCTTGCCACCAGTTTCGATAATTGCGTAAGTCATAGATTTTAGTGATGTGAAATGCCGTACGGGTAGTCTCAATTCATGTGCTGAGACATTTGTAAGCTTGCGACCCGATCCGAGCGTAGTTATAGACAGCCCCTTATTATGACAGATCGGACTCGATCGCGTCAATAAT
>JAJAZF010000498.1 GCA_026785875.1 Chamaesiphon sp.
CGATTTTGGAGTCAATTTTATTTTACCCATCGGTTTAATTCACGTGTATTTCAATTATAGACTTAAATACCCAGACAGTGAGTCGATCTATTTAAGCCCTAACCTGCCAAGTTCAGATATTTGGCTGATTACATTTGGGTAGAAAAAATATACTTTAGATGTATCGATCAAACTTTTACAAACTGTTCTTTAGCATTGCTACTCACTAAGGTTTCTTAGTTTAGTTCGCTTCAATTTATCGGTTGATTACCTATTACATCATACGACAATGCTAATTGCATCCGTACTCGTAAAGGTCAGAAATCAAGTTTACAGTTCGATCTCAACCTAATTTTCAACTTGTTTAAACCGTCGATTGTGTCATAATATAATGTCCACTAACAGCCGATCTTTGTTGAGTATTGAAGCTACTGCGGCAACTCTTGAAAAACTTATAAATGCGCTTTCTAATTATCAGAAGTATACTATTCTGACGTTTATCGATATCAGTTTGTTCCTGACTTCAATTATTGCGGCGATCGGCTTTGAATGGGGATTTGGAGCGATTCCGATCGGAATGTGGCACCTCGGTAAGTTTATCGTGCTAGAGATTGCCATTAAAATTGGACTATTTTGGGCATTCAGAATTTATCAGCAAGTATCCCGATATATAGATGGCGAATTTATCTTCACGATTGCCAAGGCTGTAGTAGCTAGTTATCTAGCGATCGCGGTCATCGCTAACTGGTTTATCACACCAGAAATTCCAGCTTCTGTCTTGATTAATGACGGAATGCTAACGCTGATTTTAGTTATCGCCTTTCGGCTCAGTGTCCGCCTGACGATGGGCAAGATGCGACAAATCGACGCAATCGGCAAAAATAGTTGTGGAGTGGTGATTTATGGGGCTGGAAGTGCTGGTTGTATTCTCGCTCAAGCTTTGGCTGGAGAAAATAGCAAACGTCTAATTGGGTTTGTTGATGATAGCCCCTATCTTCAAGGTCGTAACATTCAAGGCATAAGAGTATACGCTCCAGGCGAATTACTCAAGCTCAAGTCAATCAGCGGGTTTGAGGAAATCCTCCTGGCAATGCCTTTGCTCGACGGAGAGCGGAAACGCGATATTTTGGCTAAACTACAAGTGCTGGGAGTGCCGATCAAAACGGTACCCAGTATGACTGAGATTTTAAGCGGTCATGTCTCGATCGGCAAAGTTCGCGAACTAGCCATTGAGGACTTATTAGGGCGTGAACCGATCGCCGCTCGTCCAGAACTACTACAACATGATATTACCGATCGAGTAGTATTGGTTACAGGCGGTGGTGGTTCGATCGGCTCTGAACTCTGTCGTCAGATCGCCAAGCAGCACCCTAAAATGCTGATTATCTATGAACTGCATGAGTTGGCGATCTATCAGATCGGGATGGAACTAGATGAAAATTATCCCCATCTTCACAAAGTTGCCTGTTTGGGTTCTGTCACCGACGAGCGAGTTTTGACCAGAATTTTAACCAAATACGGTGTCCAAACCATCTATCATGCCGCAGCTTACAAGCATGTACCGACCGTCGAAGAGAACCCAGTTGCTGGTATCCTCAACAACATCAATGGTACACTCACTGCTGCTAAATGTGCGATCGAGTGTGGAGTCAATAAATTTGTCCTGATCTCCACTGATAAAGCTGTTCGCCCTACTAATATCATGGGTGCAACCAAACGCGTCGCTGAGTTGGTACTTCAAGGTTTAGCCGATCTGCCCACTCACAATACCTGCTTTACAATGGTACGGTTTGGGAATGTCTTGGGTAGTAGCGGATCTGTCGTACCCCGTTTCCGCGAACAAATCGCCAATGGTAAATCATTAACTGTCACTCATGCAGATATCACTCGCTACTTCATGACCATCCCTGAAGCTGCTACCCTAGTGATCCAAGCTGGTGCAATGGCGCAAGGTGGCGAAGTATTTCTGCTCGATATGGGCGAACCTGTCAAAATCTACGATCTGGCGATCCAGATGATCCGATTACACGGCATGGAACCACATCAAGATGTCAGCATCGAGATCGTGGGGTTACGTCCTGGTGAGAAAATATATGAGGAGCTGTTGATCGATTGCAATGCCGCTGTACCGACAGGACATCCCAAGATTTTCTGCGCTCGTGAAGCTAAATTAAGCTGGAATGAACTTTCACCTCAACTTACCAATCTCCTCAATGCAGCCACTGAGTGCCAAGTCACTGAATGTGTATCAGCTCTCAATTTATTAGTTCCTGAATATCAACCGATGGGACAATACGCTAAGGTCAAATTTGAAGCCTTAGCAGTGTAG
>JAJAZF010000499.1 GCA_026785875.1 Chamaesiphon sp.
CGATGCTTTTTCAATAAAAGTATCGCTGACGGCAATATACGCCTCTGGCTGATAATAATCGTAGTAGGAAACAAAATACTCGACGGCATTATGCTGAAAAAATTGCCGCAGTTCGTTACACAATTGGGCAGCTAATGTTTTATTATGAGCTAATACTAAAGTGGGTTTCTGATGTTGGGCGATCGTCGCTGCGATCGTAAATGTTTTCCCCGTACCCGTCGCACCCAGTAAGGTCTGAAACCGCTGTTCGGATTTTAACCCAGCCACGAGTTGTTCGATCGCCGCAGGTTGGTCGCCAGTAGGTTGAAATGGTGCTGTCAGTTCAAATTCATTATCCATGCGTCTTATTACCACCAGCTACACGGGACAAATTACCAAATTGCCAAAAATCGGTCGTTACATTCTAGCGCAGTTTGATGAGGAAGGGGTAATTGTGTACCAGGCTTATCGTCCTGCTATCGGCAATTTTGCAGCGACTCACGGCTACTTCGGCGGCGACCATTTCAGCATGACGCGGATGAGCTGGGTTAAGCCCAATTTCCTGTGGATGATGTATCGCTCCGGTTGGGGTCAGAAGGAGGGTCAGGAGGTGGTGCTGGCTATTAAAATTAAGCGCGAGGCATTCGATATTATCTTAACTAATGCCGTGTGGTCTACTTACAACCCCGATCTCTATCCCACCGAAAAAGACTGGAAACGCGCTGTCAATCATTCTAACGTCAGATTGCAATGGGACCCCGACCACAGCCCGACTGGGGGCAAATTAGCGCGAAAAGCGATTCAATTGGGCTTGCGGGGGGATGTGCTGGCTTTGTATGCGCGGGAGTGGATCATCTGGGTTGAGGATATCTCGGAATTTGTCCGCGCACAACATCAAAACCTGGGTGATTTTAGTAAGTTAATCGTACCGAGTGAGACTATTTATCCAGTCGCAGATGCAAAGGTCGCCGTGCAGTTACAGATATCGGGGGATGCGATCGATCTAGAAGATATTTTAGTTTGACTCCTCAAACATAGATGGCAAGTCACGACGACCGCTGACTACTCTTAAAATCTCAATACCATCATCTAAAATTCGATAGAAAATAATGTACCCTTCTAGAGATAATCCTCGTAAATATGGTCGAATCGAAGCATAGCTTTTACCGCTATTTGGAAATTTAATAAGCTGCTGACATTTACTGTTAAAACTACTGAAAAATATATCACCTGCGGCTAGACTATTTTCAGCGAAATAGTCAGCGATTTCATTCAGATCTCGACTAGCCAGAACATTGATAACATAGCGACTCATCAGCTATGCCTGACGAATCTGCTGGAAACGTTCTAGAATTCCATTGACAAGTGTTTCGCCATCAATCGGCGGGGTTTGCTCTGATGTAGCGATCGCTTCATCGATTTTTATGCCTACTTCTATGCTCCACTCACTATCGGCACGATCGTATTCATCTAGCAATCGCAGTGCGATTTCCAGGATTTCTTGAGCGGAGTTGTATTTTCCTGCTTGGAGTTTGGTCTGAATAAACTGTTCTTGGTTGGGTGTAAGACTAATACTCATA
>JAJAZF010000500.1 GCA_026785875.1 Chamaesiphon sp.
AAATTATCGTTCTCCGACAGGCTGCTAGGATAGAGTAAAATCCAAGCGGGGATTAAAGGATTCGATATCGCGTAACTTTTGGTAGAGTTCGCGTTCGGCTGGAAGAACATTTTTCGGCACAACGATTTGGATTTCGAGTAATTGATCGCCGCGCTGACTATCTTCACCTGGGAATCCCTTACCAGCTAGACGCAACTTTTGCCCAGAGGTAATACTTGGAGGAAGACTGATTTTTACTAATCCATCCAAAGTGGGAACTTCGACAAAACCACCTAAGACGGCTTCGGCTGGGGTAATTGGGAGTTGGCAATAGACATCGATCCCTTCAAGTCTAAAAAATTGGTGTGGTGCGACATTAATTTTGAGATAGAGATCGCCGCCAGCGATTCCTTGTCCGCGTAGGCGAATTTTTTGACCTGAGATCATCCCTGGGGGCATGTCTACTTCTAGAGATCTACCATCTTCTTGAATAGTAATCCGCTCGCGTCCGCCCAGGTAGGCTTTCTCGATCGGTAGCGTGAGTTCGGCTTCGAGATTTTTAGGACGCAGCAAGGGTTGAGCCTCGGCGAAGGTGTTGCGATCTTGCGGACGATCTGCTTCTGCGGAGCCGCGAGGATTTCGGCGTTCGGTAGTCCGAAAATTGCGGTCTGTTTGGGTATCAGAATTTGAAGATCTATTGTCATCATTACCATTGCTCGATGCTTTTTTGCGTCCTAATAGTCGATCGATAAAGGTATTAAAATCATCACTAAAGTCATCATCGTCGGCTCTTTCCCTAGGCTGACTTGGAGTAGCCTTGGTGCTTTTCTTGCGCCAGAAACCAGCAAACTTATCATATTGCGATCGCTTGGATCGATCGGACAGTACCTCATAGGCTTCGCTAACATCTTTAAACTTGTCCTCAGCAGCTTTATCCCCAGGATTGAGATCTGGATGATATTTTCGCGCCAGTCGCCGAAATGACTGCTTGATATCATCAGCGGAAGCATCCCGCTTCACACCCAATAGCTCATAATAATTGCGAATATCTTGCATAGCAGGCTTGAGGCTTTAGGCTTGAGGCTGTAGTGATGGACGGGCTGAGGAGATCGGGTTTTAGGCTTGAGGTTGAAGATTCTATCTCTAACCTCAAGCCTAAAACCTCACCCCTAATTTAATACCATTGATCGTCCTCTTCGTCCCAATCATCGCGGATCGGCTTGGAGTTGGGATCGGGGCGACGACTAGGGCTGTTGTTAGGCTGACGACGAGTTTCAGATTGTGACGAGCCTTCTGTATAGCGGGGTCGCTGTTCTGGTGGGATCGCGCGTGGGTTGTTTTGACGACTATCGGCGGGATTGGTGCGATCTGACGATCTTGGAGTCCGTGGATCTCCGCGACGGGATGGATTTTGGTCATCATCCCAGCGATCTTGCCGTGGTTCTTGGGGCATATCGTCTAGGTAGTCATCATCGCGCTGGCGGGATCTATCGATCGAATTGTTGTTATCTGGTGCTCGGCGAGAGTTGGGAGGATTACTGTCATCTCGACGATTGGGGTAGCGATCGTCCCGAGTATACCGTTCATCATCGCGATAGTTTTGTCCTTGGGGATCAGAATTATTGCGCGGATTAGCCCGATTATCCCTGCGTGAATCTCTATTGGGATCGCTATAGGGATCTCTAGGTGGATTATAGTCCCTGTCATAGTTTTGGGGTGGGAGTGCCCCCCGATTAGGATAAGAGGGAGGATAATCATTGTTGCGACTATCAAAGTAAGGATCGCGTTGGTTGCCGTATGGATTGTAGACATCGCGGTTATTGTAGTTATCGCGATAATTGTATTCATCATCATCGCCCACAAAGATATCTTTGAGCGTACCGAAGATGCCCTTATCTTCCTCTTCTGTGAGCGTTTTCACCTGACGGGTAAAATCGTAGATTGCATCATCTAGTTCGCTTTTTATTTCATCAATTAATCGCTCATCCCCATTAGCTAGAGCTTCCCGTATTTCTCTTACCAAGCCTTCAATTTGTTTCCGTTGAGCATTGGCAAACTGCATCCCAAATTCGAGCGCGACTTCTCGCAACTGGCGTTCTGCTTGATAAGACAAAGCTTCGGCGCGGTTGCGTTTATCGATTTTTTCACGTTTTTGTTTGTCGCTGGCTGCAAATTGAGTAGCCTCATCAATCATCCGCTGAATTTCCATTTCACCCAGCGCAGATGCACCTTGGATTGTCACCGTTTGTTCGCGTCCGGTGGTGCGATCCATTGCCGTGACTTGGAGGATACCATTTGCGTCAACATCCAGAGAGACTTGAACTTGAGGGATGCCTTTGGGTGCGGGGGGAATACCCGTGAGTTTAAATCTTCCCAGAGATTTATTATCATTAGCCATTTCCCGTTCGCCTTGAACGACATGGACTTCTACCATGGTTTGGTTATTTTCCGATGTCGAAAATATATCCGATCGACGGACGGGAATAGTCGTGTTGCGCGGGATCAGTTTTTTCATCACACCGCCAATGGTTTCCAATCCCAGCGAGAGCGGAGTGACATCCAGCAAGAGGATATCTTTGACTTCTCCAGCTAGTACCCCTGCTTGAATGGCTGCACCTACAGCGACGACCTCATCAGGATTGACATTTTGATTTGGTCGTCTATTGATAAAGCTCCGCACCAATTCCTGCACCGCTGGTATCCGCGTCGAGCCACCAACTAATACGACTTCATCGATATCATCAGCAATCAAATTAGCATCGCTCATCGCCCGTTTTACAGGCCCACGGAGCCGAGCGATCAGATCGCTACACAGTTCCTCAAATTGAGCGCGAGTCAGCCGTGTCTCGATGTGCTTGGGGCCATCTGCGGTGGCGGTGATGAAGGGAAGATTGATATCTGTGACCATCACCCCAGAAAGTTCGATTTTAGCTTTCTCAGCGGCTTCTGTGAGGCGTTGGAGGGACTGACGTTCTTTGCGAAGATCGATATTTTCGGCGGCGAGAAATTGTTCTGCTAACCAATCGACGATCTTGCGATCGAAATCCATCCCCCCTAATTGAACATCCCCACTGGTAGACTTGACCTGAAAGACTCCATCCCCGACTTCTAACACCGACACGTCAAATGTCCCACCCCCTAAATCGAAGGCTAAAATCGTCTCACTTTGACGTTTATCCAATCCATAAGCCAGTGATGCTGCTGTCGGCTCATTCAAGATCCGCAGGACATCTAATCCAGCAATTTTTCCGGCATTTTTGGTCGCTTGGCGTTGGGAATCGTTAAAATAAGCAGGTACGGTAATTACGGCACCTGTAACGGGTTCGCCCAGATATCTACTAGCTTCATCAGCTAGTTTTTGCAAGATCATTGCCGAAATTTCTTCAGGAGCATACTCCCGATTTTGCTTGGGACATTTGATTTTGATATTGCCGTCTTCATCCTTGCGGATGGTAAAGGGCACCTGTTTTGATTTGGGGCTGAGTTCGCCGTATTTTCGCCCCATGAAGCGTTTGACCCCATAAAAGGTATTCTGGGGGTTCAGCTCTGTTTGCCGCCGTGCCATCTGCCCTACGAGGCGTTCGCCATCCTTGCTGAAACCAACGACAGAGGGAGTGGTACGCATACCTTCGGCATTGGCGATTACTACTGGTTTTCCACCTTCCATCACAGCTACCACTGAATTGGTGGTACCCAGGTCGATGCCTACTACTTTACCCATCCGCTGTTTCCCTTAGTATGACTAATTTGTCACAAATATTGGTCTTATTTTAGCCGATCGCGTCGCGTACCAACGGCAATCTATCCACTATGCGGGTGGGGATTGCACTACTCTAATGGATAGTGGATGGTGAATGGTGGATGGTGTTGAGAACATGTGAGCACGTTATTATAGATTGCAACTAGGTATTTTGTCCACACTTATACTCATCGCTCATCCCGAGCCACTATCCACCATTCACCATTCACTAACTATGAACCTAGAACAACAAGTACAAGCATTAATTGATGGTGCGCCAGATGTTGAGAGCCGGATGAGTGTAAGGGCGATCGCGCCAATCTTACAGCAACTAGCGACAACTTTACCCCAGACTACATATTATATCTGCCAAAGTCCGCAGGGTGAATCCGTAATTACAACACTCAGGCATCATCGCCAACCCAATCTAGAAATTAAAGTTATTTACGCATTTATCAGAACTGAAGATATTGGGATATTTGACAATGGTTCGCTAGCTACTCAATTAGCCGTCGAAGTCCC
>JAJAZF010000501.1 GCA_026785875.1 Chamaesiphon sp.
ATGGGGATATATGCCATGCTATTAGTTTCCTCACCCCAACAGCAACCAATCCCCACTAAATTGGCATTACGCGGTTCTAAATCGGTGGTTTCCGTATCCCAAGCAACAGGATAATTTGGATCGGTATATTGATGGAGATTGGTAATTAAAGCTTGTAATTTCGCTAAACTATCGATAATTTGTGGTTGAATCGGCGACAGTTTACTGAGTTGAAATTTATCGGTATCTTCGGCACTAAAAAACCACATATCATCACCACCATCATCGGGTGCGATTGTCGTACCGACACGCTGCGCGATCGCCCCACCAGGAGTTACAATCTCATCAATTGCTTCATGGGGACTATTGACACTCTCAGGATCGGGAGCCGCCGCACCACCGAAAGCCTCCTGAAGCTTCTCAATATCCTTGGTAAATCGATGCAATTCTAATGTTTGTAATAATGGCTGTACCTGCTGAAAATCGAATCCAGTTAATTTCGTCTCGATTAACTCAACTTCCAACGGTACATCCGTAATAATTTTCGCCAAATATTGCGAATGATTAGCATGATCTTTACCCGCAATTAGCTTCTTCCCATTTGCACCTGGAATCTCCTCCACACGATCGTAAATAGTCGCCAGATCGCCATATTCATTCAACAACTTCACCGCCGTCTTATCACCAATCCCCCGCACCCCAGGAATGCTATCCGACTTATCGCCACACAGAGCCTTATAATCGATAATCTGCGCCGCAGTCACCCCCATCTTATCAATGACACCCTGCTCGTTCATTTCGATCGTTGATGGCCCACTTTGAGCATAAGCTGAAGATAGATACAATACGCTAACCCGATCGCGATCGCTCACCAGTTGAAACATATCCTTATCGCCAGACAAGATCTTCACCTGATAACCCGCGCGGCTAGCTCTCCCCGCCAAAGTCCCCAATACATCATCCGCCTCAAATCCCACCGCCGTGACTGTTGGTAAATTTAACGCTCTCAATAATAGATACAAATTCTGAATATCGATCGTGAAATCTTCAGGCGTTTCGACTCGATCGGCTTTATAATTTTCATCAGCCTCATGTCTAAAAGTCGGCGCGCGTAGATCGAATGCGATCGCCATCGAGTCCGGTTTTTGACTATTAATAATCTCTACCAAAGCCTTGACAAATCCAAAACAAATACTCGTCGGTACTCCGGCTGAAGTCATCAAGCCACCGCTCTTACTTTTGGCATAGGCAAAGTAAGAACGGTAAGCTAAGGAGTGTCCATCGACGAGGATTAGTAGGGGAGACATATATCTAATCTATTGGGCAGGTGGTACTTTCTGTAATAATCTTTCCCGTCTTTGTTGACGTAATTCTGAATCGATTTGAGCGATCGCATCGTCTAATAACAAATTATATAATTCCAATTGGCGGTTACTCTCCCGCAACCTGTCGAGACAATTTTTTCTAATTTCTTCAGTCGGATAAGGATATCGCTCGCTCATGACAGATTCCAACCTCTTCTAATCTCTTGGGTACTAGCATTGGCGGCTTCTAGATTTGCTCGTCCATTTTCGATTGCCTTTGTCAGTAAATCTAGCATAGCATTTGTAGCAATTGGCTGTGCTTCCAAAATTTTTAACAGCAAGGTATTGAGGCGAGTATAAGATTGGTTGAGTCTTTCTCTCGCATTTTGCAGTTCTTCCAATTCACCAATCGTTCTGAGTGTCTCTCCATATCGATCGAATAATATCCACTCTGTCGCACTAGCTAGTTCGATTGCATCTGCAAGTTGGCGGAGTAGCTGAAAAGTCATCGTTAAAGTTTCTTCGGACAACTTTGCCATCGATCGAGAGTATATTAGAAGGTTACATTCTATTATCTCAGATTCGTTTGCATTGTGGAAGCATAAAGTTTGAAAATCGTAGTTGGGTTGAGCGGTATCGATCGATCCATACTAGTGAGGATGGGCGGGTTTGTTTAAGGTATATCGAATTTAGCGATTATTGTTTGCATAAACAAAGCCATCTACAGATCCTATTAATTTCCTTGCAATCCCGATTGCAATACTGCCAACACATCCGCCATCGATCCTGACAACATTGATTCAACCGCCAACCACAACCCAGGGAAAACTTGACTCTTAATTATGCTATTCTCATCGAGTTCCAGCCGGATATATTCACCATCTTGAAGACTAAACCAATCGATTTCTCGATCCAAAGTGCGCCAGACAATATACTCCTGCACGCCATTGCGACGATATGCAGCCTTCTTATCATGAAGATCGATAGATACAGTACTAGCCGCAATTTCGACAACTAACTCTGGTGCCCCTGCGATGTAGTCATCCTCCGTAATCCTCGCCCCTCTACCTGGGATAAACATGACAGCATCAGGTTGAAATTCATTATCCAAATCGAGGCATACTGTTGGTTCGATACCTAGCGTTACTCCCTCTATGGCAATTTGATAATTCCACAACCAGCCAATGATATTGCCATGAGGTTGTGCATGAGATTCAAAACGTAACGGTGATGCCATGTAGACGATGCCTTCGATTAATTCGGCTTTGTTACTCCCCTTTTTTTGATAAGGCATAGCAGTATAACGCCGTTCAAATTCGTGACGAGTCAATCGATCGCCATTTTCTAGTAATGGGATAGTTTTGGATGAGATTGTAGTCATATTTTAGACTCCAAGACTATTTATAGTTGAATATTACTGTCTAATTTTGGTTGTAAACCCAGAAGCTTTAAACTTCTTCAATTGTAGCGGCAGAGTCACACTCGATGGCACCGTAATTCGCATTTCAAAATCATTAATTCCTGGTGGTACCTGCTCGATTAAACCTACGCGTCCCCGATTTGGCAAGACATTGTTATTATCCGCATCATAAATCCGCCCGAAGACATCCGCATCGTAGACTGTCTTACCCGACTTGTTTTCGGCTTTCCCTGTAATCAAAAAACACAGAGCATCCTGAGTTACACCACCGCTACTCACCGCACCTTTAGACATTTCTGCCGAACAATTTTTATAACCCACATTTGACAATGGGATGGGCGTAACTGCGAATGCTGCGGGGGCAACCAGCCACGTAGATATGGATAAAACGATCGCAACGGTAAATGTGATCAAAGTACGAATCAGCATGGCAAGAATGGCAGGTTGTGTGGGATGGGGAGTGTGGTAACAAGGACGCTTGCATCCTCAAAAATCTAAGACCTAAAGCCTAATCTAAAACCATTGTCCCCCATTGAAGCGCGAATATGGCGAGAGAATGCGAAGCAGTGAGTGAGTGAAGAGCGCACTCAATAAACTAAAGCTAGTATAAAACCCGATAAACCCAGGAATATTAAAATTAGCTCGATCGATTCCAGGTAAACCAATAACTTTAATAATCGTTATCAAAAATAGCCCTTCCCAAACCGCACCCCCAAACTGTAACAATCCATTCCAGTCACCATCCCAGCGCAACCGTTGGAGCTGATGATAGCCAAAATCCCAGGCTAGTCCGAATAAGCCGAGATAGATTAAGGTTAGCAAAGTTTGTCCGGCGATCGCGGGACTAGATTTGACTACCATCAGGATGGTTAAGAATAGCCCAACTGTAGCTAATAACAAGACTCGAATTTGCCAGCGACCAAATAGAGTGAAAGTCATAATGCACCTATGGAGGATCGATCGAATTAAAACGAGCCAAACCAACTGTAGTTGTCATCCTATTATACCTACTGCGATCGAATTGAAGACTCGTTAAAATCCCGAAACTCAACCTCCCTCATCAATACTGGCTTTGTTTTATCTCTTGCTCACCCAAATCTGAGAGTGCTAAAATTGAGCTACGTTAATTCGGATAGCTAGATTTATGAGTACGATTGACACGATCGTTCGGGAACTAGAAAAGATCCCCGAACCATTGCAACTTAGCGTTTTGGAGTTTATTCGTTCTTTCCCCATCTCCGCCAGCCCAGACAGCAAGCCGCCAATAGAGTTACCTCCAAGAATTTTGGGATTAAATCGCGGTGCAATGAAAATGAAAGCTGATTTTGATGAACCATTACCAGATGAATTCTGGCTTGGTGAAGAATGAAAATTCTCCTCGACACTCATATTTTTATCTGGATGGCAACAGAACCAGAACGTTTATCGCCTAGACTGATTGAATCGATCGTAAATCGCCAAAATACTTTGTTTCTTAGTCTAGTAAGTATTTGGGAAATCCAAATTAAAGCAGCTTTAGGAAAACTAGATGTGATAACGGATCTCAAAGCAACCGTAGATATTCAGATTGCAGAAAATTCTCTAGAATTACTAACGCTCGATCTACAACACATTTACGCCTTATCAAATTTACCACTGCACCACCGCGATCCGTTCGACCGATTGCTAATCGCTCAATCTCAAGTTGAGAAAATGACCTTAGCTACTGTCGATCGTGCTTTTGGGTTGTACGATCTCGATCGTCTCTATTAAGCTCCCGATCGACAAACATATCCAGAGCTAATTTATACTTTAATTCATGTTCGCGATCGTTTGGGTATTTATCAGTAACAAAGTTTTACAAGCTAGCACTGTCCAACCCCTGCGCCAGCTACTACACTAGAGATAATGCGTTAGGAATAGAGCATATCGAGACAATTTACGGCAACTTACAAGGACTAAAGTCCAATCAAATCAAACAACTACGGAAGCTATACAGTGATAGGCTTCCAGGCGATCGACTGACTACGCCAGAATTCGCTCAGAAGTTGGCGGCGATTAGTGCGGAAATTCGCGACCCAGTTAGTGTTTACGTCAATCGGCGCGGTCAAATTATCCGCTTGGGTGTGGGTACCCCCGGTCAAACCCAAATTCCACCATTAGAATTACCCCGTTATGGTGCGGAACGATTGAGTGGGATTCGGTGTATTTCGACTCAGCTCAAATCAGAAATTCCCAGTGAGAGTGCGCTCACCTCGATGGCTATCCAGAGGCTGGATGCGTTGGTCATTCTGAATATTACTGGTAGCGGTTTTCAAAAACGCGGCGGTGGTGCGACGGGGTATATTCAAGATACCTATCTCGCACATTTAGTACCCCATCCAGAGATTAATTGGACGGTTTCGCCACCTTTAAGTCTAGAAGATCTTAGCGACCAAGATTTTCTCGATTTGGTCGATGGGATCGAGCGGGAATACGAGCGGGATGTCGCGAATCAAAACGTCGCCGATGAAACCGATCGAGTATTATTAGTTGGTGTCAAAACTGACTATGTGACTACTCAACGGTTTAATGATGGATTGGAAGAGATCGTTAAATTAGTTCAAACCGCTGGTGGTGAAGTTCTCCAAACCGTCCAACAAAAACGATCGAAACCCCACCCCCAAACTGTAGTCGGGGAAGGCAAGATTCAAGAAATCGCCCTCGCCGCTCAAAAAATCGGGGCGAATCTAATCGTCTTTGATTGCAATCTCTCCCCCAGCCAAGGTCGAAATCTCGAAACTCAAATTGGGATTCGGGTGGTAGATCGAACTGAAGTGATCTTAGATATCTTTGCCCAACGTGCTCAATCTGGAGCGGGTAAATTGCAAGTCGAACTAGCTCAACTAGAATACATGATGCCGCGTCTGAGTGGGCGGGGTCAAGCAATGTCCCGTCAAGGTGGTGGGATCGGGACTAGAGGCCCAGGGGAGACCAAATTAGAGACCGAACGCCGCACCATTCAAAAACGGATTTCGCGGCTCCAGCAGGACGTGAACCAGCTCCAGGCACATCGTTCGCGGCTGCGGCTCCAACGTCAGCATCACGATGTCCCTTCTGTTGCGCTAGTCGGATATACAAATGCGGGCAAATCTACCCTGCTCAATACCCTGACTAATTCTGAAGTCTACATCGCCGACCAATTATTCGCCACCCTCGATCCGACGACGCGGCGGTTTCAGGTACCAGCGAGTAATACTGGGGACTTGCGACAAATCCTCCTCACTGATACTGTGGGCTTTATCCACGAGCTGCCACCACCGCTGATGGATGCTTTTCGTGCGACTCTGGAGGAAGTTACCGAAGCAGATGCGCTGATTCATCTGATCGATCTTTCTCATCCGGCTTGGCATAGTCATATCCGCTCGGTGATGGGAATTTTGGGTGAGATGCCGATCGCGCCAGGGCCATCGCTAATCGTGTTTAATAAGATCGATCGGGTCGATAGTGAGAGACTCGCTCAAGCTGAGGAAGAATTTCCCAATGCTGTGTTCATCTCTGCTTCAGAACGTCTGAGTCTAGAAACACTGCGCCAGCGAGTCGGACAGCTAATCGCCTACACAGTGCCAGCTTAAAGTCGATTTACAGTCTCATCTACATTAGTCCACATCTTGAAAGCTGACTTTTTAGTTACCTTTTGACTTTTGCGATCGCACTTTTAACGGAATCAGCGGAAGTCCGTACTCTCAGCGTGAGCGGCGTAGGGATGGATAGCGTGCTGGGCGGGTACCCCGATTCGTGAGGAATAAGCGGTTTGGCTGAGTACAAACATCTGTGAAACTGGTATATTTTGATTTTGAAAGTCACTAATTAAGCTAGTTTCCGAGGATACAGGGTAGTTTCATTCACAGTTGGGGAGTCGGTCAGCATTAAGGTTTGACGATCGACTCCTCTACTTTTTTACTCAAAGGCGACAGTAAAGCCCCCAAATTCAGGCGTGGGGCAAAGTTTTGCTGTGGCTAGATCCCGCTCCGCTTTGGTAAGTATACCCTAGATTCAATCTAGGGTATACTTAGTTGCGTTTTTACAATATGTTTGTTACAATTCTTAATAAGAGAACAACAAAGAGCTTTAAATCCAGCACGAACAGCCAACTTAGAGATCCATAGCGATCCGGCATCAGTTTTTGTAAGAGTCTAAGGAACGAGTTTTCTCCTCCCAACACAGCTCATTTACCAGTAGATTAATCTGCTGGTATTTTTATTTGAAGATGGGGGCGTTGCGATCGAGGATAATTTACTGTTGCGGCAATCCTCAAAATTCAGGGTAGGGGTAATGTCTTGTCTCGCTGTCTTGTCGTTTTTTTATTCGGGGGGAACCCCCGAATAAAAACGCCGCTAAACCCTCGGCAAAGCCGAGGAGCGCGTTGGCAAAGCCTCTGCCTTAGCAGATGCCGCTTCATTAATTACCCCTACCCTGAATTTTGAAGAAGACTTAGTTACCAAATAGTTTCTTCGCAGCGCGTTCGCTTCTGGCTTCAGCCGATGCCATCACTTCCGCCATGTTTTCCAACATTTCACCAGGGTGATTTTCGAGGACTCGGGTAGAAAGTGAAATCTTGCCATTACCTTCATCTAAATCGATAATCATCGCTTTGATTTCTTGACCGATCGTAAATAGCTTTTCACAAGCTTCTACCCGATTTTGACTGATTTGTTTAATGTAAAGTAAACCAGTACTCCCATCAAACTCTACAAATGCACCAAAAGGTTTGATCCCGACAATTGTACCAGTAACTAATTGTCCGCGTTCTAGTTGACTGAAATTGGCAGTGCGAGTGGCTTGACGCTGGGAAAAAACCAGCTTATCTTTCTCTTTGTCAGCTTCAATAATAATCCCTGGGATCACAGTACCAACTAGCGACTGATGATCCCGTTCTACTAATTGCGATCGAGGAATAAACCCGCGAATCCCTTGGAAGTTAACAGTTACACCACCTTTATTTACACCAGTGACTCGGAGCTGGATTGATTCCTTATTGCTTTGCAGATCGTCAACTTGATTCCAGGCATATTTCATCTGCAATTGCAGTTTAGACAAAGTAACTTGTCCGTCCGCATTTTGTTCGCGAATAATTAGAAATTCTTGCTCGTCACCAATCGGCAATAATACCGATAAATCTGCTGATTCATCTGCGGCAACTTCCGCAGCAGGAACAAATGCTAGCGACTTACCATTGATATCTACATAGACACCATCACTATCATAACTATGGATTTTACCCCGCACTAATTGGTCTTTTTCAAAACTGACTACTTCAGCATCTAGAGCTTTAGCAAAGTCGTCCATGGAAAAGATTTCGGCTGAGGTACTTGTAGTCTTATTCATTTGAGTTGGGAGGGAGATAGGTTTAAGGTGAGTTGCATCGGCAAAAATTGCTCACCAGCGAAGTTTTAGGCGATCTTGTTGAATTTATCTACTGAGTCGCAGTCAGTTGTTGGAATAATTCCTCGACATGTTGCCAAGCTGACTCAGCAGCAGTGGAATTGTAACTCGCCCGTAAGTCGCAATTGAAGCCATGTTCGGCACCTGGATACTGCCAAATCTGATGGGGAATATTATTTTGGGTAAGAGCCGCATCGATTTGGGCGATTTGTTCGGGGGGAATGCTACGATCGTCCATACCAAAGAACATATACATCGTACCCGCGATCGAGCCTGTTTGACTCACAGATGGCTCTCCACCACCTGGAGTATAGGTAGTAATTCCCGCCCCATAGAAGGAAGCTGTGACGGCAATATCGGGCAAGGTAGCAGCTAAATAGGCAACGTGTCCGCCAAAACAAAAACCGACACACCCAAAATGGGGTTGGACTTGGGGAAGTGTTTTGAGGTAATCGATTGCGGCTTGAATGTCGGACAGGAGTTGCGAAGCACTGGTCTTTTGAGCATAGCTACGTCCTAATTCTACATCAGCACCCGTGTAGCCCAGATCTAGACCTGGAGCAAACCTGTCAAACAAAGCAGGAGCGATAGCTACATAACCCAAGCTAGCAATTCGCTCGGTCACAGCCCGAATATGGGTATTGACCCCAAATATCTCTTGGAGTACGATGATACCTGGAAATTGACCAGATCCGGCTGGGATGGCAAGGTGTGCAGATATTGGTGCCGCTGTGGACTCAATTTTGACTTGCTGCGTGACAATTTGGAGTGGCATATAAATTAATCTAGCTATTTACAGGCGGTGTTCGGGAATACTGATAGTTGAGTATGTATAAATAGTCTGCGGCGATCTCACAAGTAGCTCTTGAATTAGAAATTTTTCGCCCCAGAAAATATTTGTCTCCAGATGCGGGAGAATTAGATGCTGATTAACTGTTCAAAAATCTGAATAGCTACTATTATCAGCATAACAAATCCGAGTTTAACCATTCTTATAGATATCAGGAGTTGCTAGATTGGCTACAGGTAACTATTTCGATCGAACTAAGCAACTACTTTCAGGTAAAAAGCTCTGGTTCGCAATTGCCGCCACTTCTTGTGCGGTGTTTGTATTACTACATACTATGCTTAGTCGAATACCTGCGGATGCCTTAATTGCTACTACAGGCATCGCCAAAACTGTGGATGTGACTAGCACAATTGCCACTAGCATCCCGCTCAATTTTGATGTCCCCAAAAACTTTCAAGCCAAGACGATTAAACATGTCTCCGTACCTGTCTCTGAGAAGGTAATTGCGCTGACTTTCGATGATGGTCCCTGGCCCGAAACTACCGAGCAAATTTTAGCAACTCTCAAACAAGAACACGTCAAAGCAACTTTCTACATGATTGGTCAGCCGCTCAAATCTTTTCCAGAAATTGGCAAAAAAGTCTTAGCTGACGGTCACGTCATCGCTAACCACACTCTCCATCACTGGTACAAGCAGATGAGTCCCCTAGTCGCTCAACGGGAAATCGAAGATACCGCCAAAATCATCAAAGAAGTCCTGAATGTAGAAACTGACTACTTCCGACCACCTGGTGGCGTACTCACTAATGGTTTAGTTGCATATGCCGAAAAACATCATAAATCCGTCAATATGTGGTCGGTAGATTCTGGAGATAGTAACCCAAAACGTCCATCATCCGAAGCAATTCTCGCAACGATCCTTGCAGGTGCTACTCCTGGCGGAATTGTCCTGATGCACGATGGTGGCGGAAGTCATGGTACTACAGCCAAAGCAGTACCCCAAATCATCGCTAAACTTCGCTCCCAAGGCTATAAGTTTGTGACGGTTCCCGAACTGCTCGAACTATCTTCTTCATTAGCAGAGCCACCAATGGATCAAGGATCGCCCACTCGCAGCCACACTTAGATCTGTTATGTATTGATAATAGTAGTATCCCTGTTAGTTAGTAATTAGTTGGGATATCACTTTACAGGAAATTATTTATGACAGATTTAGCACAACAAAAATGTGTCCCTTGTAATGGTGGCGAAGTAGCGATTACACCTGCTGAAATTGCCGCCTTTCAACCACAGATTCCCGATTGGTGTCAGTTTGAAGTCAATGGTGAACAACGGATCGAAAGACTTTATCAATTCAAAGATTTTCAAACTGCACTGGCATTTACCAATGCGGTGGGCGAGTTAGCCGAAGCCCAAGCACATCATCCCGCCATCTTGACAGAATGGGGCAAAGTAACGGTGACGTGGTGGACGCACACCGTTGGTGGTTTACACCTTAACGATCTGATTATGGCAAAAAAGACAGACTCGATCGCTAAACAGTTGACAGTTGACAGCGATTCGCGCTCCTCGGATTCCCCGAGGGTTTAGCGGCGTTTTTATTCGGGGGGAACCCCCGAATAAAAAAACGACAAGACAGCGAATCAAGACAGTTGACAGTTGCAAGCGAAGTAGCAGGGGCAATTCATGAATTGCCCCGAACACAGGATTTTGGTTGAGGTAAACTAGCTCAACTAGAAGCACTAGTATAGAATCTCAGCGCAAATCGCCAAAAGTAATTAGACACAATCAGCAGCACTACAGCCAAACAGCCACCACCAGCAATCCACACCGGATCGCCCCGTCCTAACAGCGTCTGAGCAGGTACAGTAGTCAGAAATGCCACAGGAATCACAAACGTAAAAAAGAAGCGGTACGTGGCAGGATAGGCTCCGATCGGAAAGCGTCCAGCCGCCAGCAAACCCCGCAATACCTCAGTGATATTATAAATCTTGGTAAACCAAATACTCGTCGCACCCAGGATGAACCAGAGGCTGTAGATAATCGTCACCCCAAATAGAATGGGAATCGCACTGAATAGATAAGCACCCACCCCCACACCCAGCAGACTCCCAGCATATAAAACAATCGCCAAGCCAAATACCATATCTGGCAGTCCCCACAACGAGAAACTATGGAAAGATAGCCAAAACTGAGAACTAATTGGCTTGAGTAGCACAAAATCCAAAGTTCCGTCCTGTACGTGCTTGACAATCCGATTGAGATTACTCGCTAGAAACGTACTAGAAAATCCCTCTAAGAATGTAAAAATACCCACAACAATTAACGCCTCTTGCCATTTCCAGCCTTGAAAGTTATAACCCTTTCGATAGAACAGAAATAAGCTGAATAAGCTGCCAGCCAGCCCACCTAAACTACTCAATGCTGCAAAGACAAAGTTCAGCCGATATTCTAACTCCGCTGCGATCGCCGTTCTCCAAAAAATCTGAATTATATTAAAATATCTATACATAATTTGCGATCGACACTTATTTAATTAGCTGTCAACACTTCTCTTCGAGACGCTTCGCGAACGGCTTCGCTCAGTGCAAGCTGTCAACTGTCAACTGTCATCAGGCTCCCATTCCTGAATACTGCCGCAAACCCTTGCGCCACAGCCAACGGTTGACGATCGCTAGTACTATCCCCCACAGCAACATCACCCCAATATTGTGGACAAAATCAAATTTCAATCCAGTCAAAATACTAGCTGGAAAGTTGACAATATACGGGAATGGTGTCCACAGAGCGATCGATCTCACCTCGGGCGGAAAGATTTCTAGCGGTGCAATCGCCCCTGACAAAAACAGACTAACTAAAAATAATACCTCCTGAATCGAACTAGCTTTTTCAGTCCAAAATGCAAACATTGCTAAGGTATACTGAATCAGGAATTGTAATGCAAATGCACAGGCGATCGCGATCGTAAATAGTCCCATCTGACCCAAACTAGGTAGCCAAAAAGCACTTGGATACAGTAAGAAAAATAGCGCAACTAATCCAAAAATAAATGGCAATCTGGCAAATCGTTCGCCAATATGCGACCAAACATGGTGCCAGACTGGATCTAATGGTTGTAGTAATCGAAACGATAGTTTGCCATCAACAATCTCTCGCTCAAAATCCCAAATTACCCAGACTACAGTAAGTTGTCGCACTAGATAAACAGCCAAAAAATACCGCGCGAATTCTACTGAAGATAAACCAAAGTCACCCTGTGCTGCTGCTTGAGTCCACACCCCCATGAGGATGAACGGTAACGAGCCTGAAAGTGCCCAGAGCAGGAGTTCCGCTCGATATTCCAGCATGAAGGCGTAGTACGTCACTAGCAGCGATCGAGAGACTCTAAATGCTTGTTTCATAGGTGTAAATAGTTGATAGTTGATAGTTGATAGTTGATAGTTGATAGTTGATAGTTGATAGTTGATAGTTGA
>JAJAZF010000502.1 GCA_026785875.1 Chamaesiphon sp.
AGCGGTGACGGTGGTGAGTCCGTCCATGACTGGCATCATCAGATCGATGAGGACACTGGCGATCTCGCGGTGCTGGTGATAGAGCGCGACCGCTGCGGCACCATTATTGGCAGTTAAGACTCGATAATTATATGTCTCTAGCGTGGTTTTAATCAGCTCGGCAATCGCTTGTTCATCATCTACTACCAAAATTAACTGTTGCTGACCCGAAGGTAGTTCTGGCTCATTCTGGTGGGAAAGAAATGCTGATATATTCAGTTAAGCTACTAACTCACTATCTCAAATTTTGGGATGTTCCTATTCCATATTTGAGCGATAGTCAATCCCGATCTTATTATAGTTAATCTCCATTGCGCTCGATCGGTAAATCAGACCTCAATTCAGCAACGCCAGTTATTTAGTCCAGGATTCTAAGGCATCCACTCTACTCCAAAACCTACGCGACTGTCGTAGTTTTCTTTAGCATTTTGCTGCTGAATGTCTGTAGACAATCGAAGATTATTGGTGATGGCATAGCCGACTGACAGAGTTGTCAAACCTGTTTCGGTATTACTGCCTAGACCTACCCAACTTTGACTCAGAGCTATATCTGCACCACCGCCACGGGACGGAACTAGCATCAGCTTGACACCAAGATTTAAACCGTCGCGGCTGTATTTATCGGTTTGGAGATGTCGAAAACCAACGAGTGGTGTGACATTGATATAACCACCCAATGGTAAGAGATAGTATTGAGCATCCGCACCATAAGCACTCCGATTACCATTGAAAGCCGCATTATAATTGGCACTGGCGGAGAGTCCACTACGTCCGAAGAAGACATCATCAACAGCCAAATTAAATCCGCCAGATTGTCCGGTGGAGGGATATTGAGAATAGCCAACTTTTACTCGCGTCCGAAAACTGGGATCGTTTTTAATGTCATCGAGCAGGTCGGGTATCCCCTTGATCCATTTTTGTAAGACGGGGCTACCATTGATAAGTTCGGGACTAAGATCGATCGAGTTATTCGGCGATGGTTGTGTCTGCGATTGAGCGGGACTTTGGACGACTAGATGAGATCTTCTGTTGGCGATCCTCGGTAGAGTGGTTCGCACCAAGCGCAGGCTGTAAGGAGTTGTAGGGTGCCAATCCGTAGGGTTCTCAGCAGCAGTGACGGCTTGTTTAAACTCAGATTGAGGCTGGAAATTTCCAGTAAGGGCGGGATTGGCAATACTCGGGAAGCTTTGTCCCCAACACCCTAGACAGACGATCGCGGTACCAACTAATTTCTGGTACATATTTCCCAGATTAAGACTATGATGATTTTGTTTTAGCAATTTACTTAGTGGCGATTGCCCTACGGTGTGATTGTGCTACCTTAATTGATACGATCGTATTTTAGCATTGGAGTGAAATCCAGGTTTAGTCTTCCCTCAGTTCGACAATTGGATCGATCGCAATGGATCTGAGATCGTCATGGGTTGAGCCGTCACCATTAATGGCGACGGCTCTAAAATCGCTAAGATCCGCTCGTGATTTACGATTGCGTGGATCGACGAACAGTTGAGATCGGGCTTTGTTCGCGGAGCCGCTTTGCACAATCGAGTTTTGAACCTGATAACAATAAGCAGCGATGATAAACCATGCCCCAAACCAAGATTTGGATTCAAAGGCATAGCCGTCGAGATTACATAACAAAGTTTTACCGACATCACCCCAGGCTGGATTACCACAGATTCCCAAGCTATGAGTAAATAGTCCGACGATCGCAAATGATACCGCGATCGTCACAGTAGCATAAGCCCCAGCCCACAAGGCTGGTGCTTTGGGGTACCATGTGGATGATTTTTGATGCCAAATAAACCAACCCCAGTGGAATAAGAACGCAAAAAATAAACTAGGAAGTAGTAAATTAACCACCATCGAAAGCACGCCAATCAAATATTGATGTCCCTCGACGATCGAATTAATTGAAAAATACCAGCTACTCGCCAAAAAATTACCAACAGGTAAGCCAAAAGGCAATAAAATTAAAGTCTGAATCCAAGCTTTCCGCTTGGGTAAAAATACCCAATTGAATCGCCGATTTTGGACGATCGCAAATTTTTCCACATTCTGGTTTGTCATAGCTACTGCACCCTCGATCGGATCGAGATATTTACCCTTCATTTTATAATTCCCCATCAATCGAGCTATGTATCAATAGATCGTCACCTAATTAACCACTACTTACGATCTAGTCGTTCCCCTATACCCCTGGTACAAGAGAATCAATCGATCTCAAATAAATAATTAATAGAATATGTATTTATATTTAATTCGTCATGGTATTGCCGTCGATTCAGATCCCTTCGCCTTAGACCAAATGGCTAATGATGAGGCTAGATCTCTTACTAAAGTAGGACGTAAAAAAGTCGAACAAGTTGCCGATAGACTGGCAAAATTGGAGATAACATTCGATCTAGTTATTACTAGTCCGCTCGTGCGCGCACAACAGACTGCCGATATCCTAATTGACAAGCAAATTAGTACTAAATTAGAGATATCTGAGGATTTGAAACCAATGGGAAGAATTGAGTCTTGGTTGATGGGGTGGAACGAAAGAGATCCACAAAGTTCAATCTCGACAATAGCATTAGTCGGACATGAGCCTAATTTGAGTGAATGGGCTGAATTATTGATGTTTGGGAAGGTTTACCACCAAATAATTCTCAAGAAGGGCGGAATTATCAGCTTAAAATTTCCAGGCGATCGAGTGGCAATTGGCATGGCTCAACTCGCCTGTTTAATCTCACCTAAATATTTAATATAGGGGTGATAGTAGATACTTAAAGTTATGTCCCCGACTTCTGTTAGAAGTCGGGGACATAACTTTAAGTAATTAAGTTGGGATCGATCGTTAGAACGTGAAAGTAGTTCTAACAACACCAATTAATGCACCATTGCCATTAATTTGGTTGGGTGCTGTAAGATAGATCAAACCAGGCGTAATGCTGAGATTATCGCTGAATTTGTATTTGTAGAAACCTTCAAGGTGGAACGGAGTACTACCAACACCCCCAACATAAGGCTCGGCTCCAACCAGCAAGCCAATTAAGCTGCCTTTACCATCAACGTTAGGTAAAGATACTCCAGCACCATAACTCCACAGGTCTTGTCTGCCGATGCCACCACCTTTATTCGCATTGGTATTTAGTACGAATCCATTGAAGGCTAGAGTATCGCTAGCTCTATAAGCAAACTGAGCACCATAGGAATTAGCAGTAGTACCAGCAAAATTACCGTTAGCTAGAGCAGTACCTGTCACTCCACCACTGTTTGGGAGCAACTGAGTCGGACTTGAGCCACCAGCACCACCAAAGGCATAAATCGGGTTATTACCGCTGTGATAACTGTTGACGTATGTCAGACCAGCATCAAATTTATCGCTGAGTTTGAAATTCAACTGTCCTAACAGAGCGTAGTCACCATTGAATAAACCTTGCCCAGCAGTAGGTCTATTTGCGCTACCCGCTAGGTAGCCGACTGTAACGGAGGTTAATCCCTTGTCGGCTAAGGGGAAATTGGTACCAACCCCAGCACCACCACCAATTTTGTAAATGGGGCTAGATTCTGCAAAGGAACTCAGGGCACCATTACCACCAGTAGCATCCTCAAAATTCGATCCATAGGTAGGCGCGTAATCAACGTGAATCCCGCCGAAAGCTGGCACGTACAAGTTAGTGCTGCCTATGGGAAACTGATAAGCTAACCAGTCCAAACTAGCAGCATTATTGCTACCACCTTCGGCTACTTGAGTACCTTCTGGAGTAACTCCATTGATGAGATTACTCGTTACACCAGGTTGGTTACCTGCTGCTAAACGTGTCCAGAGCCGATCTTTACCACTGAAGCTAGTTTCAAATAATAGTCGGACGCGATCGCCAAATAATGTATTGTTGGCGTTAGAACCACTAACGGCTCCAGTGATATTAAAAATCGCTTCGCCTTTGAGTTTGGTAGTGGTGGAAAACTGGTTCGCTTGCAGTTGAGCGACTTTTTTGTCGGTGTTAGTCAGACGACCATCAATTTCAGTCAGTTGAGCGCGATATTCTTGAGTCAGTCTTTTAATAACTTCAAGATCTTCACGGGTGACACTACCAGGTTGTTGAGCCAGCAGGGGTTCAACTTTGCCCAGACAAGTGTTTAAACCACGGGCAAATTCAATCTCAGAGACGGGTTGGTTGTTGAGATTGGGATTGCAACCATATTTGGTAGCGACACCTTGAAGGGCTATATACTGCCAGTCACCAGGTTTGACGATATCGGTGGCAACGTCGTCGGTAAAATCTGTTAGTGGCTTGGTAGCTGGAGTGGTAGTAGCTGGAGTTGTTTCGCTAGCGGCAACTTTAACAGGTGTAGTACCACTGGCTTTGTTCAAGATTAAGTTCCTGGCACTGCTAGCAACTGGTGCAGCATCAACCCCATTACTTTTCGGGGTCGCCATTACCCTAGCGGATAAAAACAGAACGATACCCAAGGCTACTGGGCTAATTAATACAGATTTCCAAAATGCTGATGACATTCGGGTGGTGCTCCTCACTTTTAAATTTAGGATGTTCAAATTGACATAGACTAGGTTTGAATGGGTTGGTGTGGGTTGCCAGATGTATTATCGATCGATACTTTTAACCTGACTCGACACTTGCCGAACCCTATCGGGGCGATCGTCAACACTATTAGCATCTTAGCTTAATCGTCATGCCAGGTTGAATACTGATAGTCACGATACAATTAGCGGATCTAATGGGTGGTCAAGATTGACATTCATTATAAGATGCAACTATTGCGATCGAATCAGATTTATCTGGTTTACAGCGAAAATTAAGTATAAATTTTAGACTAAATAGTGACGATCTATACAAACATTACGGTGATTATGAGATGAAGAAGACCGAATCAACGGGTATGCTAGACCGCGCTGCTGAGGTCTTGATATTCATAACATACCCAAAATCGGCGCAAGATCTAGATCGCTTGGTTGTTACATCTAGACAGGGGCATAACCCTCGCTACTTTAATTGACCAAAACAGGTCGAAAGTATCGATTTTGGCGATCGAATGGGCATTCTAAAGCTATGTCAGTCAGTTTAGCGATGAATTTAGGTAGTCAGTGATGGGCGATCAGCTACAAAGGATGCCGGAGTCGAATCTCGATCTTCGGATGACAACAGGTGAGCTAGGTAAGATCGAAACTGTCAAAATTAACAGCATGGAATCAACCCCAGCCAATGGCTTACAGTTTGCGACAGCACTTAAAGCCAGATCTGAAGGCTCACGTCCGACGATCGAAGATGTGATTTTTGCGACGGTGGATTGGGCTGACTTGAAGGTAGGTACAAGTTTCTTGGATGTCCAGCACTGTTGCAATCCTGAAGATCGGCAGAAGCCATATTACTCAACCAGTATTACCAATCGATCGACAGAAAAGATCCGGATCGATCGGTTTGGTACATATATTCAAACAGGCAAGACTTTAGTCCTGCACTCAATTACTGGTGGCTTTTTCAGTTGCCAACAATTTCAAGAGTGGTACAACTTGGGTAACAGCGAGTGGCTCGAACCAGGGCAAGTAGTTGGCGATCCCAATAATCATAGTAATCTGGGTGTCTATTGGGCTTATTTTGGCACTACTACTAGTGGGAAACAATTCGTCGCTGGTGCTCCCTGGAGTGGGAAACCTTGGTGGCAATTGTGGAATTAGTGAATGGTGAATGGTGAATGGTGGATGGTGGATGGCTTGCACTGAGCGAAGCCGAAGTGTGAATGGTGGATGCCCGCCCAGTCAACTATCAACTATCAACTATCAACTATCAACTATCAACTATCAACTATCAACTATTTGTCCGTAATCGAGTTTGAGTAATCGATCGGCAAGATGAAAGTAGCGATCGTCATGGCTGATGACAAGTACTGCTTTACCGCGCTGTTTTAGCTCTGGCAATAGCTGTTGATAGAAAATTTCTCGAAAAAATGTATCTTGATCTGCGGCCCATTCATCAAATAAATAGATGGGGCGATCTTCGAGGTAAGCTGTGAGGAGTGCCAAGCGTTTGCGCTGCCCTTGGGATAGAGCCGTGGTGGAAAGTTTACCATTTTCGATGGTGACTTTGTGGGTGAGTTGGAGTTGTTCTAGATAAGTTTTGGCTTGTGCGTCTAAATCTTGTAGCCCTAAACCTAAAAGTCGCTCGAATAGATAAAAGTCTGCAAATACTGTTGAAAATAACTGCCGATACAATTCGCGATTGCGATCGTCAACTAAGGTGCCATCTAGCAAAATTTCACCAGCATCGGGCACATATAGCCCAGTTATCAGCTTTGCTAAAGTTGATTTGCCGCTACCATTACCACCAACGATAAATACTAGTTCGCCAGGATAGAGCGTCAGATCGACAGGTCCTAGTGTAAAAGTATTTTCCTGCCCTGCAAGCTGGTAGTTATGGGTAGCTTGACGG
>JAJAZF010000503.1 GCA_026785875.1 Chamaesiphon sp.
AAAATCCAAAATCGAATGGCGATCGAATCTAACGTAACTTCAAATAATTTCTGGCAAATGCCCCAACAATGGTGGCGTAAGAAAATTGTACCAGTTATCGCCAATCTTAAATTTGCGATCGCCTTAGTACTGATTATTGCAGTTTTGAGTATTACTGGTACCGTCATCGAACAGGGAGAAACACCAGCATTTTATCAGGCTAATTATCCCGAACATCCAGCGTTATTTGGCTTTGTGACTTGGAAGGTAATTCAAGTGATCGGATTAGACCATGTATACCGAACTTGGTGGTATCTGGGACTCTTAGTTCTGTTTGGAATTAGTCTGATGACTTGTACTTTTACCACTCAGTTACCGATGCTCAAGTCGGCGCGAAAGTGGAAGTTTTATGACAATCCTAAATTCTTTCAACGGTTAGCTCTGAGTGCTGAAATTGACGATCGAGATTTAGCTGCACTCACCGAACAGTTAGCAACTAAGAAATACAAGATTTTCACAGAAGGTGATAAAGTCTATGCACGTAAAGGGTTAGTTGGTAAGATTGGGCCGATTGTCGTTCATATCGGGATGATTTTGACCCTACTAGGCGGCGTGTGGGGAGCGATGACAGGTTTTGTCGCTCAAGAGATGGTACCGAGCGGCACAACTTTTCAAGTTAAAAATATCCTTGATGCTGGGCCATTGTCAAATAGACAAATACCTAAAGATTGGTCTGTTAAAGTTAATCGATTCTGGATTGAATATACACCTTTGGGCACGATCGATCAATTCTATTCCGATCTATCAGTAGTCGATAATGCTAGTCAAAAAGAACTCGATCGACAAACCATTCATGTCAATAAGCCACTAAAATATCAGGGAGTTTATTACTACCAAACTGATTGGTCGATCTCTGGAGTAAAAATTCAACTGAATAATAGTCCGATCTTTAGACTACCGATGGCTCAATTAGGAGACGGGGTTCAAAATCGGATTTGGGGAACTTGGATTCCGACTAAGCCAGACTTGAGTGAAGGTGTTTCGCTCCTAGCCAAGGACTTGCAAGGAACATTATTAGTCTACGATACCAAAGGACAATTATTCTCCAGTGTCCGAGCTGGAAACTCGATCGAGATTAATGGCGTGACGCTAAAAATTATCGATTTAATCGGTGGGACTGGACTACAGATTAAAGCCGATCCTGGTATTCCGATCGTTTATTTAGGCTTTGGTTTATTGATGCTCGGAGTAGTGATGAGTTACTTCTCACATTCCCAAGTTTGGGCGGTAACTAAGGATGGTAAATTGTATCTAGGTGGCAGAACAAATCGCGCTCAAGTAGTATTCGAGCGAGAAATGATTGAAATCATCGATCGACTCCAAACAGGTGAAGCCAAAGCTAAAGGTGAGGTAGAGATGCCCACCGCAGTAGGCTAGATCGAACTTGACTCGGCGTTGGCGTTGGCTGTGTTCCCACTATGATGCACAGCCTCTATTTAATAGCAGAATTGTCATTGTCAATTATCTGTACCTATGTTAGATTAAGTTCAGGTAGTAAATTACTCGTTGTTCCGAACAGCTAACCAATTATTATATTTGGAGGTGGTGCCCATGATCGAGAGTAGTACACGTTTGGGTCTCGAAACTGGAGTTAGCCGGCTGAGTGCCGGGACTGTCCTCTAGTCATCTGTAGGTCTTTTTCTACATCTATCTAGATTCACTCCTGCTCCGTCGAAGAGTTTCTCCCGGCAGCCAGGTTCCAGTGAACGGACCCCCTAGACCGCTCCTAATTGTTAGTACCGAGATTTTAGAATCTTACTAACATTTAGGAGCGGATAGTTTTTGAAGGGTTAAACAGTTGACGGTTGAGAGTTAAAAACCCAATTATCAATTATCAATTATCAATTATCAATTAATTTAACTACTTTTCCAGGTGCCATGAAAACCCATCGGTACCACACTGGGTAAACCCAATCGACACACGGGCGATTCATCCAACCTGTCGCAGTCATAGATCCAGACTTCACTTTGATGATTTTTGCCATCATAGACGACTGTCAGAATCCAGCCTCGGTTAGCATCGAATTTATCGACAACATGAATCGGTTCGGTAGGATACAGATGAATAGCGAGATCGGCAGTAGTTAAAGTATTTGTCTGTCGATCGAATCTTCGAATCGTACCGACTAATTCTCGACTGAGAACTGCATTTGGCTTATGAACGGCTAAATATGTATATCGCCATTCTTGCCCGACTTGAGTACTTTCGACAAGTGGAAATTCACAACTGCGATCGCTTAATTGTTCGCTACTTATCAGTGTACCCGCAGTAGGATTAATTACTAGTTGCCAGAGTGCCCCGATTGCTTCTGTTTTAGTTGTACCAGAAGCAACTTCTCGCAGAAACTCATTGGTGCCAAAATCCCGATAGCGGACTAAATCACAGACAATATTACCATTAGCATCTACAAACCCATTGCCGAAATGCCATTTTTACCACGGCTCGGTAGTTAAGTTAGTAACTAGACTTATATCCTCGCGATCGATTACCATTATCTGAGTGCCTAATTC
>JAJAZF010000504.1 GCA_026785875.1 Chamaesiphon sp.
GCTTTCTTGAGTACATTGAGATTCTTTAGTGGGGGAATCAATATCTCTGACTGCGCTAATTGTTGCGCGCCGATCGATTTTCCCTGAGCAATGGTAGATTTATCATTACCACTCGCTAATTTGGTCTTGTAATCTGCCACAGCTTGGACATTTGAAGGTAATGTATCTGAGGCTTGAGCAAAAGCTAATTGATTAGTAGCGTTGGTGATAAACAGCGCAAACTTAACGGCTGCATCGGGGATTTTAGTAGTCCGAGGAATGACTAGATTCATCACGGCGACACCTTTTTTACCCGTTTGTCCCGATATTTGGGGAGCGACGGCTGAGACATTAGCAATCTGGGGCGCATTTTTAGCGATCGTATCAATAAATGGTGCCCCAGCAAAGAGCATCGCTGTCTCGCCTGATTGATAGAGTTGGATACCCTGCTGATGTCCCTGCGTCAACGATTCCTTGGGCAGTAAGCCTTGTTTGTAGAGGTCAACCCAATATTGAAAGGCAGCTTTACCAGCAGGGGTATTGAAGCCAGCCTTGCCCTGTTTGTCTACTAGTTGGACACCCATCTGCACTAGGGATTCGAGGACATCGTTAGTATCTTCAGGGACAAAGGTAGTAAAGAAGGCATATTTACCTGTCTTCTCTTTGATTTGTTTGGCAGTTTGGGCTAATTCTTGGTAAGTAGTCGGCGGTTTGACGATTCCGGCTTTGGCGAACAGTTCTTGATTATAGATCGTGATATTGCTAGTCAGATACCACGGAAAACTAAAGGCTTTACCATCGAGGGTACCAGCTTGCCAGATACTAGGTAGATACTCCTTGCTCTCACCTTTAGTCAAAACAGGATCTAGATTTAACCAAGCATTTCTAGCTGCTAGTTGAATGGCAAAATCAGGATTGAGATTGACGACATCGGGAGCAGTTTTCGCACCCATAGCGGCTTGGATTTTGCCCTGCATGGCTCCCCACGGCACATCTACCCAGTGAACTTTAGTACCAGGATTGGCGACTTCAAATGTACCGATCGCATCTTTGAAATAACGATTAAACTTGGGCTGAAGCTGCATCGTCCAAAATTCTAACTGTGGTGCTTTGGTATTGGGCGATTTGAGACAACTTACCACTCCAGTGAGGATTAGTCCTAACAAACCACAAATCAGAAACCGACGAAAATTAGCAATCTTGAGCATTAGCTTTGATATCCAGCGATCGACACCACAGCATTATCGGCGATTTGGGCGATCGAGAACAGGGGCTAAACGATCTGCGTTGCTAATTCGACTTAGGAATTAAGATTACGTTACAATTCTTAAAGCACCCAATAGCTAACTATTGAGAAAATATTATGACAGTTGCCTACCCTGGCAACTGTCATAACAGTCTTAGTGCCAGAGATATCTTAAAACGTGTTGTCAGCGATCGAGAAATTCACCTCATCACCCTCAATCGCTACCGCTATAACGAACAACGCAGTTGTAAAGATCTCACCGAATTAATCGAACAACTCAACGGAAAGCCCCCAGAGTTAATTCGCGATCTTTCCCATCACATCAATGATGAATCCCGCCATGCGATGTGGCTCACCGATCTTTTAGTCGATCTTGGTAGCCCGATTGATACTCCACCAGGCGGATCATATATCGATGAGTTTGAGCGGCTAATCGATCGGGAGACTTATACCACTCCTGAAGATGCTGTAATTGCCGCTCTAGCCGCAATTAATATCACTGAAAAACGTGGTTGTGAATTCTTTTCAGCGCACATTTACGCGCTCAAAACTGGGGTACAAACTGAAGAAAATATTAAAATCCGCGAAACGATCGAGAAAATCTTTCCTGAAGAAACCGGACACGTTCGCTGGGGTAATCGCCAA
>JAJAZF010000505.1 GCA_026785875.1 Chamaesiphon sp.
CTACTGCATCACCCTGGTTTTCACCCATCACCAGTCGATATTGAGCCTGAGTAATCGGGTATTTACCGATATAAAAGGACGGTACTGTAACTTGATGGATCGGTTGTTCGTCTTGATGATGTCGATCGTCGCCCATCATGAATGTACCACTAGGAATTAAAATTAGATCTAGAGCGATATCTTCGCTCAAGCTTTCTGTCAAACATAAAGCAGAACCTGGCTGACGATCGATTATTTCACCATTACTATCGACACTAACTATTTCAAATGTGTGAGTGGTGAGATGAGCTGAGGGAGAATTATTAGTTGTACCGGAAGACATGGTTTTAAGATTGCTGGATCGTCAATTGAGGTATTTAGACTTGAGACATGGCTGTCACAATTCGATCGGAAATGAAGGGGAGGATCTGCCGATTTTGACTAGTAGCTGTACCCTCAGTGAAGACAATTAATAAGTATGGTTGTCGATCGACCAGTTCGATATAAGCCACATCATGGTGCACCTGAGATGTCCAACCAGCTTTCGACCAGATTTGACTCTCTGGTGGTAAACCTGCTCCCAGGAAACCATTTAGCTGATTCTCCTCACCTGAATTGGGGGTAACTTGAGCCAAATTGAGATCGCGGTGGAGGAGTTGCATCATTTGATTCGATCGATCTCCACTCACGGCGGCTCCGCCGACAATACTGTGCATTAGTCTCGCTACAGCATCTGTAGTGAGCATATTCCGATTTTCCCGCATTTCACCGACAAATGCTCGTTCCCGTCCGTAGGGGCCATCACTCCAGGTTTTTTGATTGATGTTGATGGACTCTAATTCTGCCCAGCCGAGGGATTGATAATAGCGATTGATGAGATTGCGTTGCGCTTGCCAAGTTGTAAATGGCCCGGAGGAGAGTTCTGGGCCGCTGGTGGTACCTGTGAGGGTATCGACGACTAGGCTGGTAGCATCATTGCTAGAGTCGATTATCATATCGCGGATGGCTCGATCGAGTTCGGCTGAAGGTGTTGCCATGCCTTGCTCTAGCCACTCGTGGATTGCTAATAGATAGAATAATTTAGCGATGCTGGCTGGATAGATCCGATCGCCGCCGCGATGGTTGAATCCTCTGACTGGATATTTCCACAATTCGTCGGCGGTGATGGCTCCGCCTGTGTTGACAGGGATGGGTCGATCGTAAACGATCCAGGTGAGGGCGATCTGTTCGGGTTTTAGATCGGGGAATTGTGCCCAGGTGGCTGCGAGGGCTTGTTCGGCGAGGGTTGTTAGTTGGGGGTTGGGTTGGTAGAAGGGCATTAATTTAATTGATAATTGATAATTGATAATTGATAGTTGATATAGCAATCCTATCTGTAGGGGCAGTGCTTCATGCCTGCCCTCTAGGGACTCAGCTTCTCATTTAGGATTGCTATAGTTGGTAGTTAGTATGAATGTAGATTGGGTAAAGCTTCAGTAATGCGAAATCCCATCAGTCCAGCTAGAAGTGTTGAAATCCTGACTGGCGATCGAGATGAATGGGCGGATCTGCGGTCAGATCGTCGATTAAGATGATATCTGGCGATCGCCCGATCTTACCGATAATTGCGGCACCGCTGCCAATATTTTTTACTAGTGCCAAGGCAACTGATTCTGGCATACACAATACTAGTTCAAAGTCTTCGCCACCGGATAGAGCTGAGTCTAGAGCGGTATCTGGAAACATTTGGGATAATGAAGGAGAGATCGGCATAGTCGATCGAGCGAGTGTCGCTCCTACTTTACTCGCA
>JAJAZF010000506.1 GCA_026785875.1 Chamaesiphon sp.
CTTGCTAATTGACGCTCGACAACTGCTTGGACTTCTGCGGACTTCACACCTATCTCATTCCTTAGTCGTCGCCAGCCTACCAGCGTAATCGAGAGCGCGGCAATCCCACCTAAACCTAGGGAAAAATCATGACGGGGAACATCGGGCAAAAAGTCCGACGGCAATGTTTCCACCACAGTCGGTAACACGATGACACCAAACACACTGACGAGAATCAGTGCTAACCACGGTATCCATTGTGCGAGTTGAATCAGTGGTTGCTCTGGTTCTAGAATCGAGCGTTTAATTAGCAGATAAAAGCCCGCAGCTACCGTCCCGCTCACAATCGGCGTGACAACCCATGCTAGCGAAATCGTGCCTAGTGCTGACCATTCTACAGCTTGAGTACCTGCGGCTACCCAACTAAATCCCGCGATCGCACCTACTACAGCATGAGAAGAAGCTACAGGCAAATTTTTGGCAGTAGCAATTTGGAGCCACAATCCACAGCTAATTAATACCGCAATCATGCCCAGTAACAGCGTATTCGGCTGACTAATAAACAGATCGGGGTTGGCGATACTAGTAGCTAAAGTCGAAGATACCTGTCGCCCAAATAATACCGCACCTGTAAATTCTAAGACTCCAGCAATGACGATCGCTTGTTTGAGCGTAATCGCTTTGGAGCCAACAGATGTGCCCATTGAGTTGGCAACATCATTAGCCCCTAGATTACAAGCAACATAGAGAGCTAAACAGCAAACAAATACAATAAATAACATCGATCGGGATAATAATAGGTAAAATTAAGTTATGGAATATATTCTGATTTTAGTGTAGTGGTAACATAATCATCCACGATCTCAGTCACTTTATCCTCACCCCAAAACCTAAACCTTATCCCCGATTCCCTAGTTAAATGGCACAACACAATCCTCATAGCATCCAACTTCAAATTAATCGCATGTATGAAAGTGGTCAATCTTTATTTGCGAAAACTAAAGTAGAGGACTGGCTCAAGCAGCGAAATGAAAATCCGGCTGACTACAATATTATTTTTAATAAACAACCTGCACCTGTAGGTTCTAGAGCTGTGATGACGATCGCCATCGAGTTGCAACGCAAAGATGGAGAACCACTAGATGAGTGGTTACTCGCCCAATTAAACGATCTTCAATAAATCGATCGTAGATCGACAAATATTGACGATTAACACATCATTAAATCACTCAGATATCTCTATGCCCGATCGTCCTTATACACCTCTACCACAATTCAAGATTTTGGGTCAACCAGTACATCTAGCTACTGACTACACCTCATGGCTGATCGATCGACTCCAACAGGGGATTGGTACCCATGTGGTGACGATGAATGCCGAAATCGTGATCCAGGCAAGTCACGATCCCGAACTAGCTAACATCATTGGCAACGCTGACTTAGTGACTCCAGATGGCTCGGGGATTATTATGGCGTTGCGATTACATGGTGTCGAGCAGCCTCGATACGCAGGTATCGATCTGGGTGCAGATTTGATCCGCTTGGCGGCAAAGCCAGAACACAACTACTCGGTTTTTTTCTATGGTGGTAAGCCGGAGATAGTCGATCGGTCGGCTCAAAAGTGGCAAACTGAGTTACCCAATTTAAATATTGTCGGGATCGAGCATGGTTATATCGACAGCCAACAGCAGACTCAATTGTTACACCAGATTCAGACTACTCAGCCGAAAATCATTCTGGTAGCTTTGGGAATGCCCCGACAAGAAATTTGGATTCGGGATAATTTTCATCTATGTCCCCAGGCAATCTGGATTGGTGTGGGCGGAAGTTTTGATGTCTGGTCTGGCTCGAAAAATCGCGCACCGGAATATATCCGTAATCTGGATCTAGAATGGATGTATCGGATCGCTCAAGAACCCAGCCGCTGGCGGAGAGCCTTAGCTTTACCTCAATTTGCGGTGCTGGCGGTAGCCGAGAGAATTTGGGGTAAACAGCAGCTCGCACCTAAGTAGCTCAGATCCTAGTCCCTGAGCAGCTACACTGGAGACAGTATTTAAGACAATCCTTCATTCTTGGTTTCATGTCCCTAACTGCGGAATTAGTGCTAGTTTTCGTCCTGATATTACTCAACGGTGTATTTGTGATGTCGGAGATGGCGATCGTCTCAGCCCGAAAAGTTAGATTGCAACAACTGGCAAATCAAGGCGATCGGCGTGCTAGAGTCGCGTTAGGCTTGTCAATGACACCCGATCGATTTTTGCCGACAGTTCAAGTTGGGATTACCTTGATGGCGATTTTATCTGGTGCGCGTGGAGAGAGTGCCATTTCCAGGCTACTGGCACCACAACTAGAACAAGTGTTACCGCGTCAGTATAGCGAACCGATCGCTTCGATTTTGGCAATTGCGATCATTACTTATCTGACGATCGTCATCGCTGAATTGGTACCGAAACAAATCGCCCTCAATAGCCCCGAAAAAATTGCCAGTTTTTTCGCCACGCCGATCGACTTTCTAGCACGGGTATCGACACCTTTGATCTTTCTGCTGAGTCGCTCTACCAATTTTGTCGTTAAGCTATTGGGCATCAGACGCTCCAATCAGCCAGAGGTAACTGAAGAAGAAATCAAGGTGATGATCGAACAGGGTACCGAGACGGGAATGTTTGAGGAGTCCGAGCAGGATATGGTACAAGGGGTATTGAGTCTGGGCGATCTCAAAATTGGCGCACTGATGACTCCCCGCCCAGATATTACGTGGATTAATATCGACGATCCGATCGCGATTACGCGCGACAAAATTATCGATAGTGATTATTCGAGGATACCTGTATGTGAAGGCGAACTCGATCGAGTCTTGGGCGTAATTCATGTTGCCGACTTACTCTCTCAAACCCTCAAAGGTGAAGAAATAAATCTGACTGCATCCCTGAGCCAGCCACTATTCATCCCCGAAAGTACGCGCGGCTTGAAAGTCCTCGAACAATTCAAGATATTTGGGACACATATCGCGATGGTGGTGGATGAATACGGTGTGATTCAGGGTTTAGTCACCATGCACGATATGTTTGAAGAGATTTTTGGTGATATTACTGATTTTAATGAAGATCCAGAAGAACCCCAAATTATTCAGCGCGAGGATGGTTCATGGTTATTGGATGGGATGTTATCGATCGAAGAATTACTCGAACAATTTGATATTCCCGAAAATGCGATCGAGCGCGGTAACTACCACACGCTCGGCGGATTTGCGATCATGCAGTTAGGCAAGATTCCCATTTCTGGCGAATACTTTGAATGGCGAAAACTGAGATTTGAAATCATCGATATGGATGGAAAAAGAGTCGATAAAGTCTTAGTCAAAGTGTCTGAAATTGCCGAAGATCCAGAAGAAGCCGATCGTAATTAACGTTAGTTTCTCCTTGCCCAGAGGCTACGCCAACGGGTTAAGGGTATCCTGGAGACAAATCAATGAGAAGCTGAGTCTCGCTTTGGGCAGGCATGAAGCGGCGTTTTTATTCTGGGGTTCCCCCAGAATAAAAAAACGACAAGACAGCACTGCCCCTACAGATCGATTGTTTTTTCAGGAACTCAAATAGGATTGCTATATC
>JAJAZF010000507.1 GCA_026785875.1 Chamaesiphon sp.
GTTGGCGAATTACAAGCGGACTGGGATGTCTTTTATGATGAACTTGACAACCTTGATTTCACTGGCAAAAAGGTTGCCTATTTTGGACTCGGAGACCAGGTTAACTATGCCGACAGCTTTCAAGATGCGATCGGCATATTAGAGGAGAAAATTTCCGAGCGAGGTGGCACGACCGTCGGCTACTGGTCTACTGAAGGCTACGAATTTAATGAGTCGAAAGGGGTCAGAGATGGTAAATTCGTCGGTCTTGCATTGGATGAAGATAACCAGTCTGAATTGACCGATAAACGGATCGAAAACTGGGTGGCTCAACTCAAGCAAGAATTTGGCATTTAAAAACGGAGAATTAAAAAATGAATAAGAAAGAACCAGGAGAATTGGAAGATCGTCCGCAAGCACCTGGGATGTCTGGGATGAATATGATGATGAGCATGATGGTAGCTTGTTGTCTTACGGTGGTTGCTTTTTCCTTATTTGCAGGAGGAGGTTTAGGTTGGTGGTGGGGTCGTTCTCGTCCTCAACCAGTTAGTTCGCCAATTAATTCTTCCCAACCTCAGAAATAACAATTGTTAATTCAGCCTGTGTCCCAGCAAAACACTGGCTGCTACTTTTTCATTTTATCACTGCTAACTTTAGTAGAAATTGATGAATAATTACTAATGTCTAAGTGGATTCTCAAAATCGTTACTGCACCCGAAACTAATTTATTTCTATTTGCATTCCTACTCAATTTTGTCTACGAGGTCTGGCAATCTCCTTATTTTGACTTCTATAATATGCCATTATTGGCAGATAAGATCGAGTACATTACTCACTGCACGGTAGGTGATGGTGTTATTACCATCATCAGTTTTTGGATCGTGAGTGCGTTACGAGGTTTGCGCTACTGGTTGATTAACTCGACTTGGAAGCTAACATTATTATTCACTGATTTGGGTTGGATTTATACCTTTATTTCTGAAATTTATCGAGTCCAAATTGCCAAACTTTATGGAGTCTCTGTACTCGTAATACCTGGGGTGGGGATTAGCTGGTTGCCGTTGTTGCAATGGATAATCCTACCACCGCTGGTGTTGTATATAACAAAGCGTCACCTTCTGGGCTATAGGAGAAAAGGTTAGTGGCAGGCATTCGTAACTATTTTGAGATCGATCGTACTCTCTGTAAGAATGCCCCAAATAAGTTTAATAGCGATGAAATTCAAATTTTCATGCTAATTTCATCTAAATTTCATCTAGATTTGAGATAATCGATAGAAGTAAGAATATTCGATAAATTTATAAATTCAGATGTTCGACTTCAGCTTTAATTAGCTAAGAATTAGATTTTGTCATCACCCGATCGAGAGATTTTTTTATTCTCTACTGTAAATATGAACACCACAACGTTGAAGCTACGCGGGATGAGTTGTGCCGCCTGTGCCAATAGCATTGAGTCTGCCATTCGTACCGTCCCAGGCGTGAGCGAAAGCAATGTTAATTTCGGGATCGAACGCGCCAGCGTCACTTACAACCCAGCCCAAACCGATGTAGCTGCGATTCAGGCTGCTGTTGTTGCAGCGGGATACTCTGCCGAGCCAATTCAAGAGCAAGACTTGTTAAACGGCGATAATGATGCCGAACGAAAAACCAGGCAAGCGGAGTCACGAGACTTGCAGCGCAAAGTTTGGACGGGGGGCATTATCAGCGCGATTCTCGTAATTGGTTCGCTCCCGATGATGACGGGTTTGTCTATACCCTTAATTCCGATGTGGCTGCATGACTTTTGGTTTCAAGCGATCTTGACTGCACCCGTCCAGTTTTGGTGTGGTAAATCCTTTTATATCAATAGTTGGAAAGCCCTCAAACGCCATGCGTCCACGATGGATACCCTAATTGCTTTGGGTACTAGTGCTGCCTATTTCTACTCGCTATTTGTGACGATCTTTCCTGGAGTATTAATCTCCCAAGGACTCGAACCCAGCGTCTACTATGAAACTGCGGCAGTTGTAATTACGTTAATTCTACTCGGACGCTTATTTGAAAATCGGGCGAGAGGACAAACTTCTGAAGCAATTCGCAAACTGATGGGATTACAAGCGAAAACAGCCCGAATTGTCCGCAATGGGCAAGAATTGGAAGTAGCGATTTCTGAAGTTCAGCTTGGCGATATTATTTTAGTCCGCCCAGGTGAAAAAATTCCGGTCGATGGTGAAGTAATTGAAGGTAGCTCGACTGTCGATGAAGCAATGGTAACGGGCGAAAGTATCGCGGCGAAGAAGCAACCTGGAGATGAGGTAGTTGGGGCGACAATTAATAAGACTGGCAGCTTTAAATTTCGTGCAACGCGAGTGGGGAAAGATACTTTCCTGGCCCAGATCGTCAAATTGGTACAGCAAGCTCAAGGTTCTAAAGCTCCGATTCAAAAGTTGGCAGATCGAGTCACAGGCTGGTTTGTTCCAGCGGTAATCGCGATCGCAATTATCACTTTTATGATTTGGTACAACATCATGGGTAACGTGACGTTAGCACTAACTACAACTGTCGGGGTGTTAATCATTGCTTGCCCTTGTGCGTTAGGATTGGCAACTCCCACATCGATCCTCGTTGGCACGGGTAAAGGTGCCGATAGCTTAGAATTAGCGCATAAATTACAGATAATTGTCCTTGATAAAACTGGGACATTAACTCAGGGCAAACCGACTGTCACTGACTTTGTAACAGTCGATGGCACCGCTCATAGTAATGAACTCAAACTATTACAACTAGCCGCATCTGTCGAACACAATTCCGAACATCCGTTGGCGGAAGCTGTAGTGCAATATGCGCGATCGCAACAGGTGGAAATAACCGATGTAGCTGAGTTTGAAGCGATCGCTGGGAGCGGGGTACAAGGGCAAGTAGCGGGTCGATTCGTCCGAGTGGGAACTCAGAGATGGCTAAATGAATTAGGGCTGGCTACTCAGGCTCTGGAGGGGCAAACAGACAAGCTGGAGCATTTAGGTAAAACGGTAATTTGGATCGCGATCGATGACAAAGTGCAAGGGATCGTGGGAATTGCGGATGCCCTCAAGCCATCCTCCGCTGACACCGTGCGCGCTTTGCAACGGTTAGGGTTAGAAGTAGTGATGCTCACAGGAGACAATCGCCCAACCGCCGAAGTAATCGCGCGTCAAGTAGGCATCACCAGAGTACTAGCTGAGGTACGTCCCGAACAGAAAGCGCAGACGATTAGCGAACTGCAAGCATCAGGCAAAATTGTCGCAATGGTAGGCGATGGCATTAATGATGCTCCGGCTCTGGCTCAAGCAGATGTAGGAATTGCGATCGGGACTGGTACTGATGTGGCGATCGCGGCTAGCGATATTACGCTGATTTCTGGGGATTTGCAAGGTGTTATTACAGCGATTCAACTTTCTCGCGCCACGATGCGGAATATTCGCCAAAATCTGTTTTTTGCCTTTGTATATAACATCGCGGGTATTCCGATCGCGGCAGGAATTTTATTTCCCTTCTTCGGTTGGCTGCTTAGTCCGATAATTGCAGGTGGTGCAATGGCATTTAGTTCGGTTTCAGTCGTCACAAATGCGTTGCGACTGCGGAATTTTCAACCTAAAACACTTAACTAATCGATCGATAAAAATGCTTAAACATAAGATATTTCTAATGACATTAGTAGGCTTTGGATTTCTAGTCGGTGTAATTTCAGGAGCGATTGGCTCGGAGGTGTTCGGATGGTGATGAAGGCAATAATTATCGACGCTTTTGCCCAGAGGCTGTGCCAACGAATCGCGATTGCGACGATCGCAACGGTAGGAGTATCGATTGGCTTAACTTCTGGCGGAGCCATTGCCCAAAACTTGCGCGAGCAGCAGCAATCTGCCATGACAGCGCAAACAAGCGAATTTCAGCGGATCGAACAACCTTTATCGAGTAAGATTTTAGTCACTACTGGCGGTTTAGGTCTAATTGGAATGGAATTATGGTGGTTTCTATTTAGCAAACCCAAGTCCCGCAAACTAACAGCACAGGCGGGGATTCAGACAGTCACCATTACTGTTGATGGCGGCTATGAACCTAGCTATATTGTCGTGAATGTAGGGCAACCCGTGCGCCTCAACTTCGATCGCAAAGATCCTAGTAGCTGTTTAGAAGAAGTACGATTACCGGACTTTCGGATCGCGCAATCGTTGCCACTCGATCGCACAACCGCGATCGAATTTACACCAGCAAAGTCTGGTAAATATCAGTTTACCTGCGGCATGAATATGTTTCGGGGAACTATCGAGGTGCAACCTGCTGGGTGATAATGTATGGAGTCGTGTTCAAATACCTAGCCGCTCGATCGATTTGACGATGGGGTTCGATATCGAATCCCAGCCAAAGTTTCAACCCTGGCGAGATCTCGATCGGATTGCGGAAATAATTAGCATTCTCAACCCACAATTCGATCGCTTGACTGCCCAGAAAATCGCTAACTTCTTGTTGCCAAGTCCCTACAGAAGGTTTCATCGGGTAAAAGAAAGCGAATTGCTTCGGATTCAAACTCGCGATAGAGATACAGAACATTTTCAATTTTCGCTCGATCGGGTTGACTGCGATATCTACAGGCGATGCCATGTTCTTTACTCTCATTCCGGTCGATCGCCTTACCGCAACCCGTGCAAATTTTGAACCCCTTGGTGTTAAAGTTTTCGCCCCCAATGGTGACTCCAGTGCCAATTTGACTGCGTTCGCCTAGATTGACTTCGCGAAAGTTGCTTCGAGTGATGTACTCAAATCCAAACGGAAATTCTGGATCGCTGACTAGATAGGTCTTTTCCCGATATTCTGGTTCAAAACCTACTAGGAGCGATCGCTGAAAAAACGAAGCATTGCGTTCCTCACTATCATCCCCGAAGCGACTATCGCGATCGGATGTCGTTGCCATCACTTGGCGCAGTCGGATCATGGTGCGGAGTTGTCCGGCATCAGACCACATCTCATCCCCACAACGCGGACATTACTATCTTCGGTAGTGCTGGGTTTGCGCCAGATAATCGACTTGAGCGTGACTCCAGCTTCAGGGAAGGCGTAGTTCGGTAGTAAACCTTCGTCGGTGAGAAAGTTTAAAA
>JAJAZF010000508.1 GCA_026785875.1 Chamaesiphon sp.
GTGCGTCCAAGGCTGTTTGCTTCGTTCAAGGTGGGAATCACGATCGAGACTCGCAGCATTTTCCTTTCCTACTTCTGATTTGGCTCAAGGAGTGTGGGTACGATGGAGAGTAATGCTGGCACCTGAATCCTTACAAATATTGTAACTACTCAGCTTGAGAAAGGGTGAGTTGAGGAGGAGGGGTGAAAAAAGGCAAAAATTGAGATAGAGTACAGAACAGCCAGAGAAATTAAACCCGTCGCGCAATTGACTCAAAGAGCAGAACTATCGAATGAACAAAGAGCTGAGATCGTAGCGGTCTATCGGCAAGGGGAAGAAGCGGTAATTGAGCTAGTCAGCAGCTTGTGGTTCGTAATCGCTCAACAAGAGAAAGCGATAAAAGACCTGCAAGCACGAGTCGAAGAGCTAGAGAACCAACGCAAAAAAGATAGTAAAAACAGCAGCAAACCACCATCTAGCGACGGATTTAAGAAGCGGACTCAAAGTTTAAGAACCAAGAGCAATCGAACCAGTGGCGGACAACCAGGACATCCTGGCAGCACATTAGAGTGGAGTAAGCAAGTAGATGAATTAGTGACACATCCAGTCTGTGAATGTCATCAGTGTGGTCAGCAGCTTCTGGATGTGGCAGTACTTGAATGGGACGTGAGCCAAGTACATGAAATTCCACCCATGCGAGTCCAAATTATTGAACATCAAGCCGAAGTCAAAACTTGCCCCCAATGTGGTGAAGTAAATAGAGCAAAACTTCCAGCAGGGGCGAATAATCGAGTCCAATATGGAGAACGACTCAAAGGATTGATGGTGTATTTAATGGACGGACAATTATTGCCAAGTGCCAGAGTGTGTGAGGTCTTAGCAACCGTCTGTAATGTAGAAGTCTCAGAAGGCAGTCTCTACAATGCCCGCGCCGAATGCTATGAGCAGTTAGCTCCAGTGGAAGTACATTTATGCGAGCAAATGCAGCAAGCCCAAGTCGGACACTTCGATGAAACTGGATTTCGGGTCAAAGGCAAGTTATGGTGGTTGCACGTTGCTAGCACTGAAGCATTGACTTATTACTTCGTTCATACCAAGCGTGGACGAGCAGCAATCGATGAAATGAACGTTCTCCCACAATTTTCCGGTACCAGTGTGCATGATGGTTGGAGCAGTTATGCCGATTACGACTGTGCTCATGCTTTGTGTAATGCTCATCACCTGCGAGAGTTGCGCTTCATTCTCGAATGCTTTGAGCAGCCGTGGGCAGCAGCCATGATGACATTACTGATTGCGATTAAAACCCAAGTCGAGCAAGCAATAGAACAGGGTCAAACGGGATTAGAACTAAGTCAGATTGCTGATTTTGAGCAACAGTATCAGCGATTGATTGAGACTGGATTTGAAGCTAATCCACCACCCTCACCGCCAGTCGATGTCAAACCACGCGGTCGCCCTAAGCAAAGCCCAGCCAAAAACTTACTCGACCGACTTCAAAAACATTCCTCTTCAGTCTTGGCTTTTATGTATGATTTTCGGGTACCGTTTGATAACAATCAGGCCGAACGGGACTTGCGGATGATGAAACTCAAGCAGAAAATTTCTGGTGGTTTTCGCTCCGAATCTGGTGCCAAATCTTTTTGCCGCATTCGGAGCTATATTTCTACTTTGAAAAAACAGGGGCTTGATGTCCTTGATGGTATTCGTTTGGCTTTACGCGGATTCCCCCTTTTTCCTCTCCTTCAACCTGAGTAGTTACGATAGTTCTTTGAATTGCATCTTCGCCTTTCTCCTGCTGATGGCAACACCCATTTTACCTACTTTCAGCCCTTAACCGAACCGTATTGAGACTAGTGTTGTGAGGATACTTTCTTGCATATAGTTACAATTGTTCTATCTGAATAACATGATTAGAACTGATAGCGAAGTTGGGCGTTGAGATTGTTCTCGCTAGCATTACTGCCAAAAAGTCGTTCGTATCCGACTCCCACCGCCAAATTGTTGGCAAACTGTGCTTGTAAGCCAGTGCTCAACCGGACAAAATCTGGCCCGTCAGGACCAATATTAGTCCGCATTGGAATACCTGGCTGAGTAACGAGTTCGGTGACGATCTGGCGATTACTATTAGCCAATTCGCGCTCGTAACTGGCGGAAATATACGGCGAGATCGTCCCAAAATCAGTGCGGAACGGGTAGGCTACCTGGGCACCGATATTAAATAATAGCGAATCAGCTTGTTGCGGGTTAACTTTTAAATTGAGGATGTCGCCGTTTCGCTCGGTGTAGCCATTAATATTGACTTTAGTATATCGAATACCGACGATCGGACCGATTGATAAGCCATTAGTACCAAAGTCATAGCCGCCGCCGATCCCGGCTGAGAACCGATTGCCACTAGGATTGGCCGTGGCGCGATCGAAACCCGTGACATTAATCCGCCGCGTCAAGTCGAAACTATCCCAACCATAGCTAATCAGCGCATCGGCATATAATTTCTCCTGCTGGTAGCCGCCATAAATCGAGACAGCAGAGCTATTGAGTCCGACTTGACCTTTATTCTCATTCAACTGGTTATTGCTGCTGCTATTGCTTGCCGCCAAGCCAATGACGATCCGATCTGTGACTGAATAATCGACACCCACAGTGAAACCTTTAGTATCGATGTTGAAACCAGTAGTAGTACTCGTCTTTTGGCGATCGCCAGTATTGAGATCGCCTGTGACGAATGCGGCTAGCTTTCGCTCCCCTGATGCTGGAGTCGTCCGCAGTGCCAGCAACCGCCCATTCACATCGCCAGTTTGACGGCGAGTACTACTCAACACCGATGTTACTTGCGGCGCGATCGTTTGGGGTGCGGCGAGGGTATCGAAGGCAAAGGCTCCGATAATCCGATGTCCAGCCGCAGTCGGATGTTGTGGATCCCAGAAAAAATAGGTATCGGGAGTCGCACAAACAGCTCCAGTGGCAATATTCAAGCAAGGCTGTGTAACATTTGTCAAGCCAAATCTGGCTGGATTGGCGAAGATCGCATTAGATAACGCCCCTAGATCGGTGGGGACGATGGAGATATTCGGATTATTGCTGGCGAGCGTTCGCAGTGACGCGCTCAAAAGACTATTATGGGCTGCCGATAGCTGGGTAAGTCCGGCACTTTGGGCTGGATCTGCCGCACCAGCAGGAATTTTGCCCAAATCGGGGAGATTGGGTACTACTATTTGTGTTGCTCCAGCAGCGGTCAATCTTTGAATGGCAGTTGCTAAATTCCCGACGGGTACGGCTGGATTGGTCTGACCGCCACCGAGATAATCATTGGCACCAGCCCAGACGACAAAGAGTCGATTGGGGTCTACCTGCGGCGAGGCTTGCAAAAAGCCATCGAGTTCGGTTGTCAATCCTGGAAAAGCAGTACTAACGGTATTACCAGTACCGCTGGTGGCTCCCCCAACAGCGAAGTTATTGCTGGTATTGAAGAGATTAAAACTGGAGATCACATTTTCAATCCAGACTGGCCCATTAGAGAAGCGACCGTTAAAGTAGGGCGGACTGGGGGGCAGCAACCCGCCTGTTGTCCGAAAGGTATTGCCATTATCCGAAAGACTATCGCCAAATGTCGTCACGCCATTTATTTGTGCCAAAACAGAGATCGGCAGCAAGCAAGCAGATAAGGCAATGATGGCGATCGAAAGTTGTTTGAGCATATTTATTTACCATCTTGCTAGGTTAACTAAGCGATTCTCTGGCTGGAACTGCTACTGCAATTATGTTAGTAAGCTGTCGATCGTCTAAGCTACGCTAATTTGCAACTACTTTTGTTAATGCGATCTAGGTGCTTGTAAAGAAACAACTTCATGTTTTGGGACTGAAAGCTTTTCCTTGTGGGGAAACTACCGATCGAAACCATGAGCTTATTTTCTTACAGCCCCTAGGTTCAAAGAACCTGATATCCTTATTAAAACATAGCGATGACTATGTTTGAGCCTAACTTAGTATTGACTTAGTTCTGAGTTAGTTCTGACTTACGATCGTCAGTAATAATTACGGTAAAATACGTCAAAAGCTATGAAAAAGTTGTTGCCGATCGGTTTGTTGTTGATTTTAACTGCTTGTAGTCGATCGACCGATCGAGATAAAACTGTGAAAACGCTCAAGAGTATTCAATCTTGGACGGCGACAGCTCGCATGGTGGGCGAAGCTTGGCAAGAGGATAGAATTCCCCAGCAGTATGCTCGGCAAACTTTAATTAAGAGTCGGGAGGAGATTGCCAAGGAAGCCAAAGAATTGCCAGATCCACCGACAATCGTCGAGCAATTGAAGGAGACAATCTCATCTCTGACTGATAAGATCGATCGACCCGATAATGTGGCATTTACGACTTCACTGGGCAAGTTCTCTACTCAACAACAACAACTCGATAAATTTACCAAATCCCAGGAACAACAGCCGTGAGCAAGCTCCTCGAAATTGCCTTAGGAATTGTCACTAGTATCGGGGGATTCCTAGATGTAGGAGCGATAGCCACGGCTGCTCAGGCGGGTTCTAACTATAGATTTGGGCTAATTTGGGCGCTCGTCTTAGGTACGATTTGCGTGATGTTTTTAGTAGAAATGTCCGGACGTTTAGCTGCTGTGAGCAAACATACATTAGCCGCAGCCGTCCGCGAACGATTTGGGTTCAACTTTTATATCCTCCCGTTAGTGGCGGAGATGGTCGTCGATTTTTTGGTATTGGGCGCGGAAATTGGGGGAGTTTGTATCGCCTTGCAATTATTGACTGGCGTGAGCTTTCAGTGGTGGGCATTGCCCGTAGCTTTTGCGATCTGGCTACTGCTATGGAAAGGCAATTTTGGTCTAATTGAAAATGGGGTGTCCTTATTTGGTTTAGTTACGTTAGCATTTGTTGTCGCTACATTCAAATTACGTCCAGACTTACCTGCTGTTGCCCAAGGGCTCGTCCCCAAGCTGCCGCAAACGGATCTGGCAGAGTATTTATTTGTGGGTGTGAGTATTCTGGGTGCAATTATTAGCCCTTATTTGTTTTACTTTTACTCTTCAGGTGCAGTTGAAGACAAGTGGGATGAGAGTTATTTGGGTGTAAATCGAGCTGTTGCCGGACTGGGAATGGGATTTGGCAGTATTGTCGCGCTCGGGGTACTAATTGTCTCCGCACAGGTGCTGTATCCCAGAGGCATTCGGGTAGATAGCTACGAACAAGCCGCGCTGATGCTGACTCAGCCATTGGGCTATTGGGGATTTATCCTATTTGCACTATCACTGGGTGTAACTTGTTTTGGGGCAGCCTTGGAAGTGTCCCTAAATACCGCCTACGTCACATCTCAAGCCTTCGGCTGGATCTGGGGTGAAAATTTGCATCCTCAGCAAGCAGCTAGATTTAATGCCGTCTACACCATATTTGTATTTTTGGCATCGCTGTTGATGGTAGCAGGTATCGATCCGTTGAAGTTAACACTATTTTCGATGGCGTTGACTGCGGTAATTTTACCACTGGCGATCGGGCCATTTTTGGTATTGATGAACGATCGAGAGTATGTCGGCGAGTATCGTAATGGCTGGATTAGTAACACTGTCGTCATTTTCACGATCGCCCTGGCATTCGTGCTGGCAATTGTAGCAATTCCCTTAGAGATTTTGGGAGGTTAGGGGGACGGGGGACTAGGTGAAGCTATCAACTATCAACTATCAACTATCAACTAAATTATGGACGTAATTCGAGATGTACTAGACAACCAAATTGTCGATCGCCATCAACGACCGATGGGCAAGGTGGATGGGATCGTGCTCGAGATGCGCGACGGACAGCCGCCGCGACTGGCGTACATCGAAACTGGAGCGACGACGTTGGCACGGCGGCTACACCCCCGATTAGAGGGCTGGGTGGGCAGATTACAACGCAAGTGGGGGGCAAAAAACAGCGAACCCTATCGTATCCCGTGGTCGCAAGTTCGGGATATCGGCATTGATGTCGAAGTAGATGTCGAAGCCGAACAAACATCAGCCTTAGCTTACGAACTCTGGCTGCGCGAATATATTATCAAACGCATTCCTGGAGGCAGCTAATGGCATCGCACGAACTACGGTTAGAGTCTCTGATCGGTCGCTGTGTCTTTGATGTAGCAGGCGATCGAGTGGGCAGAATTGAAGAAGTCCGCGCCGAACAACAGGCTGATGAATGGGTCATCGTGGAATATCTCGTAGGCGTGGGTGCGATAGTCGAACGCCTCTCGGCGTGGACTATCGCTACTCAACTGCTGGATCTCTTAGGTGCGCGCAATTACCATCAGGGCTATCGAATTCCCTGGGATAAGCTCGATTTGTCCGATCCCGATCGACCTCGCTTGACATGCACGATCGAGGAACTAAAACAAATTTCTCAACAACTAGAGGCCGATCTGATTTAGAAAAACATCGAGATTAACTCGATCGAGTGCCTAATGCCCGATCGATCTATCTAA
>JAJAZF010000509.1 GCA_026785875.1 Chamaesiphon sp.
ACGGGCGTACCAACGACGATTAATTTTCATCAACGGATTCTCGAACATCCCGATTTTATTAGAGGTGAAGTCTACACCAATTTTGTCGAACAAATGCTATTGAAGGATGAGTGATGGGGGAGAGCGATCGAGTAGGTAAGAGCGTTAACAGTTGACAGTTGACACTTCGGCTACGCTCAGTGCAAGCAGTTGACAGTTGACAGCGAAAAGGTGCTTCACTTGGGGCGCGACGTTTTGGGGGGAAGCTTCCCCCCAAAAGCTCGCTTCTTTGCCCAAGTGAAGCACCTTTTCAAGAGAGCGAAGTTTTTAGGCAGGGGATTTAAAGACATCCTCTAATTGCTAAGAGCTAATTTTTCTGTGCCAATTCTTCCTGTAATAACTGCTGATAAATACCTGCTAACTTTGGTGTCACCGTATTTGTTTCAATCCCATAACCTAAACTCGTCCAAGTACTAGACAACCGCTGCCTGACTTTTTCCAACTCGCCAGCTTTTAATAACTGGGGGATATTCATCCTCCAGGCTTGCTCGTCACTGAGCCAAGCATAAACTACTGCGTCTTGATACTCTGACTCGAAACTATAGCCGCACCTAAACACAAACAGCGCACACGTTCGCTCTGGATGATATTTCTTGGACATTGTTGCCCAAGTAGTATTAATCATCTGATATCGTCCCGCTGCTGTGGAACAATTATTGATATTCGGGCCACTAGTAATCCGAATACACTGTTCGGGATGTCGATCGAGATTCTGGGCATGACTCCCACCATATATTACCGAATAGGGTTGTCGATCGCTTGCTTCACTCGCCGAAATCATGCGCATTAGTGCCCGAACATAAGGATCGCCACCTGTCATCACTAACGCTGGACTTCTGGTTGTCTCAAAAATTGGATTCCCCTGACGACGCGATGGTTGTCTCAATATTAACAATAAGCATAGCGAAACCATACAGCCGATCGCGATACCAATTGTGTTAAAACGTTTGGGTTTGGGTATATCCATGTAAGATTGGGGACTAGATCGGGGATAAGGGGGATAGTAATCAGTGACTAGAGATGCACCGCCGTTGGATCTAATCCCGTTATTTTGGAGTATTTTGGAGTTAAACATAGCAATACCAGTCTTTGGAATGGAGTAGTTTGAAGTCACTCAATTTGCCGCCAATTCGCTTGCCATCAACTCGAATTTCCAGTCGAGTAGTCGTTCAATCGGCTACTCGACCCGTTACACCTTTACCATTATTCACTATCCCCTAAATAACTACACACTAGCGAATAGATCTGCCCAACTTTTTGCTACCGCTGTGGGTGAGCTGACGACTTCAAGTACCTTATTTTGGGCTTGGGGGTTAGTTAGTGACTCAACGCACACCTGAGCGACCTTTTGTCTGGGTATACTACCTTCAAAGAGGGTATCCGCTCCCGACATAATTACTGGGTTAGGATTATCATCATTTTTTAGTCCACCTGGACGAACGATCGTGTAGTTGAGTCCACTGTTTTTTAGATACTGTTCGGCTTGCTGTTTCCACCACAAGATCAACCAAAATAGATTGAGTGGATGGAAAAACTTCGATACGCACAGGGAGGAAACAAACACAAATTGCTCGATCCCTTGAGATTTGGCGGCATCTACTAGATTTTTGGTGCCTTCATAATCTACCTGATATGGGCCAGTGGGATCTAAACTAGGTTTAGCTCCAGTGGCGCAGAGAAGTACCGTACTGTCACCGATGGCGGTAGTAATACTATCAAGATTGAGGACATCACCGACGACTAATTCTACCTCCGCTGGTAAGATGGTTCGCGCCTTGGCGATATCTCGAACCAGTGCCCGCACTGGAATCTCGCGTTTTACCAATTCTTGGACGATCCGCCGCCCTGTCTCCCCTGTCGCTCCTGCTACAAATGCTTTCATGAGGTTTTGTTAGGATAGATTTTAGATTTAGTCTTACTACTTATGTTAGAGACAGAAACCATTTTCTGGTGGAGAAGGTCTCTACAGATAGCCGCAGAGGCGAGAATCGATTTAAACCTTCCGGTTTTTACCAGCTTGGGCTGGTAAATAGATATTAAAGGTTCGTGCATTATTACTCACATCGTACAGTCAGCACATCAACGGGATAGAAAGGAGATGCCAATTACAACACTAGAGAAAAGCGAAAAAACGAGTTCGGTCTTGATGAATCCCGAACTAGAACAACGAGTGGAATCGACAGAGACTGTCAGCCCAGCCGCTCCTGTGGACGATCGACATCAACCCGTCTGTTTTAGCTATCGCTTTCGTGATGCCATGCTGATGGCGGCAGATGTCCAGACTGTGGGTGAATATCTCGATGCTCATCAAGGCTGGTTTACTCGCTGCGCTCATCCGATGAAAGTCAATCCGATCGAGCAAAATGGTTATGCGCTGACGATTGGTAAATTCAATTCCTGTGGCTACATTGTCGAACCGAAGATCGGCTTGGAATTATTGCCTCCCGAAAGTGGTGTATATCAGATTAGAACTGTTGAAATCCCTAACTATACTCCCCCTGGTTATGAAGTCAGTTTCAATGCTCAGATGCGGCTGCTAGAGTTCGTAAACGGGCAGCAATCGGGCACGAAGGTAGACTGGGATCTCGATTTGAATGTTTATATTCAGTTTCCCAAGTTTATCTATAAATTGCCCACAGGAGTTATCCAAGGTACGGGTGATAAAGTCTTAAAACAAATTGTCAATCGAGTATCGCGACAACTGACTCACAAGGTTCAGCGGGATTTTCATGGGAATTTAGGTTTAAAGATTCCCAAATGTTCGATCGTCTGAATGTGTTCAAAAATAGGTAGGGGCAATTCATGAATTGCCCCTACCTGTATCATCAATTACCTAACAGTTATTTTCTCAATATTCTTGCTCGATCGAGCGAATATATTATTTTTAATCAAATAATGCACTGCCTTGGCACTGGGGACAATAATGAGTACCTCTACCGCCTAAGCGGATTTTCTCGATCGGTGTTTTGCAGATGCGACAAGGTTGATTGGTACGATTGTAAACCCACGCCATGCCTCCGTAGTTGCCGTTGGTACCTTGGACATTGAGATAATTACTAAAAGTGGTGCCGCCTTGCTCGATCGAGGTTTCCAGGACTTGGATGGCGGACTCACGCAATAGTTTAATCTGGGATTTTGTCAAATTTCCAGCAGGAGTGTTGGGGTGAATTTTGCTCAGAAATAAAGCTTCATCAGCATAGATATTTCCCAATCCAGCTACCAAGGTTTGATCGAGAATCACCGTCTTGATATTGCGCTGAGATTTCTGGAGTTTAGCAGCAAGATAATCGATACTAAAAGCCGGATCGAATGGTTCTGGGCCGAGTTTTCCCATCCCTGTCATCACCTGCTCTGGCTGTTTACTAGCGGGAATCCACCACATCTGTCCGAATGTCCGCTGATCGATAAATCTGATTTCCCACTCTTTACCCAGAAATAAACGCACGCGGGTATGCTTATGCACCTCTGTCTGGCTCTCTACCCATAGCAATTGCCCCGTCATGCGTAGATGCACTCCCAACCAACCAGCAGCTTGTGGAGTGCCTGTGGAGACTAGTTGAGCGTATAGATATTTGCCCCGCCGATGCCAATTGTGAATTTTGGTATGCTGCAAACCAAAGTCAAACTCTTCAGGCGTGTCGGGAGAAGCGATCGTGCGGGGTAATAATACTTCAGTGCCAGTAATTTCTCGATCGAGTGTATATCGATCCAAACCCCGACGAACTGTCTCAACTTCAGGTAATTCCGGCATTATTGGTTAGAATGGTAACTAAGAAACGGGTTAGGATCTATCTAACTGAGATTAGTATAGATCGATCGACCCGACCCTAGACCTTCTACCTTCTATTTTGTGTCTAACTCTGTCTTTGATGCCGAACATTTATTATTCACGCCAGCATCGCCAGATCGAGATGCAGTTCCCACGATCTTTGCTTTTCCCAATGAGTATACAGTTGGGATTACTAGTTTAGGATATCAGGTAGTCTGGGCAACTTTAGCGATGCGATCGGATCTAGATGTGCGACGGCTATTTACAGATGTCCACGAGTCTTTACCTCGATCGCCAGAATTAGTTGGATTTTCGCTATCTTGGGAATTAGATTATGTCAATATTCTCAATCTATTAGAGTTTTTAGAAACTCCCATCCGTAGCACCAATCGCGGTGACAACGATCCACTAGTCTTCGGTGGTGGACCAGTCCTGAGTGCAAATCCTGAGCCGTTTGCTGACTTTTTTGATGTAATTTTAGTTGGCGATGGCGAAGATTTATTAGGTAATTTTATTACAGCTTATCAGGAAGTTCGGACGGCCGATCGATTGACTAAACTTCACCGATTAGCTCAAGTACCTGGAATCTACATTCCTAGATTATATCAGGTTGAATATGATGAAAATTTAATTACTGCTATTGTCCCGATCGATAGTAGTACGCCGCTAACTATTACCAAACAAACCTATCGTGGAAATACACTATCTGCTTCCACTGTAGTTACTGAAAAAGCGGCATGGGAAAATATTTTCATGGTCGAAGTCGTGCGTAGTTGCCCAGAGATGTGTCGCTTTTGTTTGGCAAGCTACCTGACTTTACCATTTCGAGTTGCCAATGTCGCAGAATCTTTGATTCCGGCGATCGATAGTGGCTTACAAGTGACAAATCGCTTGGGGTTACTCGGTGCATCTGTGACTCAACATCCTGAGTTTCCAGCACTACTAGCACATCTAGCCCAACCTAAGTATGATGATGTCCGATTGAGTGTGTCTTCAGTCCGCACAAATACTGTCACGGTTCAGTTAGCAGAAATTTTAGCAAAACGTGATAGTAAATCACTCACAATCGCCGTCGAAAGCGGCTCGGAACGGATTAGAAAGATTGTTAATAAAAAGCTAGAAACTGATGAAATATTCCAAGCAGCGACTAATGCTAAAGCAGGTGGTTTAAAAGGATTGAAGCTGTATGGAATGGTCGGAATTCCTGGCGAAGAAATCGCTGATGTTGAAGCAACAGTTAACATGCTCCGCTCTGTCAAAAAAGCGGTTCCAGGCTTACGTCTAACATTTGGATGCAGTACTTTTGTGCCGAAAGCTCATACACCATTTCAATGGTTTGGAGTTAATAAAGAAGCCGATAAAAGATTGAAACTACTTCAAAAGCAACTGACTACCCAAGGAATTGAATTTCGCCCTGAAAGTTATAATTGGTCGATGATTCAAGCGATTATTTCTAGAGGCGATCGCCGGATATCACACCTACTCGAACTTACTCGCAGTTATGGGGATTCGATCGGGAGTTTTCGTCGCGCATTTAAGGAGTTGCGGGGGCAAATTCCCGAACTAGATTTTTACGTCCACCAAACTTGGGATACTCATCAAGTGTTACCGTGGAATCATCTCCTTGGGCCATTACCTAAGCCTACTCTAATTAAGCACCTAGAATCAGCAACAGAGCAATTCGCGATCGCAAACTAGCAGCTTTGTGGAGATTGGTTAGAGTAATGATTTGGAGGTTGGATAGATCGGATCGCAACCCAACAGCCTCAATCATGATGGATGAGTTGGGCTTCATATTCGTTCTACCAAATATATATCCTCACATCTTGCACCAGAATATAGATACTAGTAAAAGCGTAGATCCAGGGTACCCACAAGCGGCGTTTTTATGCGGGGGTTCCCCCCGCATAAAAAAACGACAAGACAGGGGCACCCCTACGGATTAAATTGTGTAGGGGTGCCCCTTGTGGGTACCCTTAGGTTGCCGCAGTAATAATAATTATGTATTGGTGCAAGATGTGAGTATCTACTCCATAAGATTCATAGAAACATAGAGTAGGGGTAATTCATGAATTACCCCTACTCTACGTTTCGATCGACTAAATTTAACAAAGAGCAGGGGTTTAAATCCCCCACCGTTTAGGTGGATTGTGCTTGGTGCATTTTCATGGACGGGGAAGCCGTCCGAAAAGGCATCCGCTTTTTAAGGCGGGAACGCATCCGCTCACATCCCCATCTTAAAAACCCAATTATCAATTATCAATTATCAATTAATTTAATAACTATCAGTAGGATTTACTAATTTTATTAACTTCTGCTTGATTTGGTTGTCGAATACTTCCCACTTCAGCTTAGAAAAATCAGAATTTTCATTGAACCCACCCAAGAAACCTACCGGAATCTCAAACCCACCAGCAGTAAAACGTCCCCCACCAAAGAAACGTCCCTCGCTATTTTTGCCAAAGGCTTCCTTGATAAACTCGTCCGGATCGAGGGTTAATTTGGACGTGCGGAGGGAACCAATCACTAATTCGACTTCATCATCCTCATCGCGAACGATCCCGTATACAACCGCCGTATGGACGTTCTCCTCTGTAACTAGGAAGTCCGCAGCTTGAGGAATCGCATCGCGATCTTCATAACGTAAATATCCCACACCCGCGATCGAGAAGTTATTCTGCACGACACGATTGGTAAGCGATCTCTGAATCACCTCCATTACCCGTTTCGATCGATATACTTGCAAGATCGCATTGAGCAATTGAGCATCATAGAAGCGGCTCAGATACCCTGCGGCTAAAAAGTCTTCTTCCTGTGCCTGCATCAAGCGATTTGTGTCAGAGCGCAACCCGTGCATCAATGCCGTAGCACATTTGACATGCTCGCTAATGCTGCTGTCGAGCTTGAGTAGTCCAGCTTGGAGATATTGCGTCAGGATTGTGGCTGTTGCACGGGTAGAGGGGCGAATATCCACAAATTCGGCATTTAGATCTTCTTGAAGACTGTGGTGATCGATAATGACTGTAATCGGAATGCCTGCCTGTCGGACTATTTCCAATAGTTGACAGGTCGTACCCTGATTATCGATCAGTACGCACCCCTGATAATTAGCTAGATCTTTTTCCTTGAGGCTTGCGCTGGAAATCTTTTTGGTGGGTAATCCTGTCAACTTGACAAGGGCGATATTTTCCTGGTGACTGAGGGCACCTGCATAGACTAGATCGCAGTTGATATTGTATTGCTTGGCGATCAATTGGTATGCCCAAGCTCCCGATAAGGCATCAGGATCGGGAAAGTCTTGCAATAAAACAATTTGGCGTTCGCCACGATGTCGTTCGAGTGTTGCTTTGAGTGCCGCCACTCGAAGATCTTCCGATCCTAGATCGTTACGAGTCTCTAGGGGAAAGGCTCCGCCAGCTACTGGCAAAGTCAGCGATGGTGACATAGCGATCGCTTTACTACCTTCGCTATCTAGTGTGAGTTCTGGATGCTCAACATCTGGATCTGTCGGCTTGGTCATTTCGAGCAGCCCATGCACAGAATTCGTATCCATACCTAAAGCTTGACCGTTGAGAGACTTAATCGAATTTGAAGACATCTAATTCAGCAGAGGTATAATATCTCTATCTAACTATCATAAACAACTGCGATCGGATTGGCAATTAGCGATTTTACCTAACTCTAAATCTCAAATCCCACAATCCACTACTGGCAATGGTTGTGAATGTTCAATCGCTATCTTCCAAGCCCAGCGAATTTAGCACCTAACTGACTGAGGATCGTGCCGATCTTTGCTAAATAAAGCACAAGATCTACTTACATCCGGTATAACAAATTCAATCCATGTGTATCCGTACCGCAGGTATGCAGCAAATTGTAACTATTACCCAAGCGTTTGACTGTCTCTGTCTGTTCAAAGCTAGGAATCCAGGGCTGGGGATTGTTGTAGGCATAATAAGTCTCGACACCATCAATTCCCAATGATACAGCGATGGGAATCAGTTCCTCTGGCGATCGACGGTACCGCGAGGGGTGCGCCAACACCACGATCGCTCCAGCCCGATGTAGTGCTGCAATTACCCGTTCTGCACGAGCATCGACACCTCTGGGTTCTCTTCCAGTCAGATATGGAGCCAAACTTGGTTCGAGCGGATCGAAGCCATAGCCGAGAATATGCACATCTACTGGGGGTAAATATGCCGTAATTTCAATTCCTGTCCATAAGTGTGGGCGGCGATCGATCCCTTCGATTTCCAACCATTTAGCAGCCCGATAATAGCCATCAACACAATGATGATCCGTAATCGCCATCCCCTGCAACCCAATCTCAACCGCCTGTGCCATCAAGGCTTCTGGCGTGAGTTTTCCATCCGAGCAATTGGTGTGCATGTGGAAATTGTAATGCTTAGGGCAACTATCAGCCTGAATGTTGGTAAAGACTTGTCGCAGTAAAGTGATGTTTTGTGCTGAGTGCTGGTGCTCCATAACTTGGGATGTACGATGGTAGTTGCCTACGATTGTCCAGGTGGTTCCGTAAAAAGTGTCCGATCTCTATATATCCAGATTACCCCAATCGTTGCAAAACTTTATGAGAATAGCATCGATCGCTCTCTCAGGATTTGGCAAGTTGTCCGCAATACTCCCTTAATTGTAGCGGTCTGTGGGCGATCGAGTTCGGGGCATTTTCGCTCCCCTCAGTCGTTGATGCCTTGTCTAGCTTAGGTTACAGGGTTTTTATGAGTATTTTTAATTTTCGATTAAAAAGTTTAAGGATATTTTAAGATTTCTCACAGATTTGAACGATCTTAACCTTGCTAATTTATGATATGTAGGTGTGCTAGATTTAGCACTCAGTTTTTTCAGCCATCAGGCGGGTGAGGTTGCCGATCGTGTCATCAAACTTCCTACGTTCTTTATTCCTGGCTATACTATTAAGTTTTTTCGCCCCGATGTTACTCATGTCTGGCTCTCTAGCAAGCACTTGGCTATTGACTTGCATACCAGGTGTAGGATCGATCGGTCAAGTACCAGCGACGATGTTACTCGCCTTCTTCGATACCTTTGGCAGCGGTTCTGCTGTCCAAGGAATGTTAACTATCGGTTTAGTCTGTGGATTTGTCGGCGCACTCTTTGATACCTATGTTTTCTACAGTCTCAAGACTCCAAAGGGGAATTAGGATCTAGGTTTTAGGTTTTAGGTTTTAGTCCCGATCGAGCCTAGACACAAGCGTTCTCATTTCCTCCCAGTCCCCTAGTCCCCCCGTCCCCCCAACTCCCTATACAATAGAGACATAACTTTACATTGGGCGATCGCATGGCGGAGGACTTCAGAGAATTTTTAGATGTACTCGAAAAACGGGGACAACTACGCCGGATTAAAACGCTGGTAGACTCCGACTTAGAAATTGCCGAAATCGCCAATCGGATGTTGCAATGTGGTGGCCCAGGTTTACTATTTGAAAATGTCAAGGGTGCTAAATATCCGGTAGCAGTCAATATCATGGGCACAGTAGAACGGATCTGCTGGGCGATGAATATGAAACAACCTCAGGAACTAGAGGATCTGGGGCGAAAATTGGCAATGCTCCAGCAGCCCAAACCGCCTAAGAAGATTGCTCAAGCAGTCGAGTTTGGTAAAGTATTATTTGATGTGCTCAAAGCCAAACCGAGTCGAGATTACTTCCCACCCTGCCAACAAGTCGTAATTGAGGGAAATGACCTAGACTTAAATAGCTTGCCTTTAATTCGCCCTTACGGTGGCGATGCGGGGAAAATTATCACCTTAGGATTGGTAATTACCAAAGATTGTGAAACGGGTACGCCCAATATCGGTGTATATCGGCTCCAGTTGCAATCTAAAAATACGATGACTGTCCAATGGTTGTCCGTACGTGGTGGAGCGCGTCACCTTCGCAAAGCAGCCGAACGGGGTAAAAAATTAGAAATTGCGATCGCTTTAGGTGTACATCCCCTGGTGATTATGGCAGCCGCCACGCCGATTCCGATGGATCTATCGGAGTGGTTATTTGCTGGGCTGTATGGTGGTGGTGGGATCAAACTAGCAAAATGTAAGACAGTCGATCTAGAAGTACCTGCCGACTCAGAATTTGTCCTCGAAGGAACTATTACGCCTGGGGAAGAAATGGTTGATGGTCCATTTGGCGATCACATGGGTTACTATAACCAATCCAAACCATGCCCATTGATTCGATTCAATTGCATGACGCACCGCAAAAATCCCGTTTATCTAACTACTTTCAGCGGTCGTCCACCCAAGGAAGAAGCGATGATTGCGATCGCCCTCAACCGGATTTATACACCGATCTTACGCCAACAGGTACCAGAAATTGTAGATTTCTTCCTCCCGATGGAGGCATTAAGTTATAAAGCGGCGATTATTTCGATCGATAAAGCCTATCCCGGACAAGCTAGACGCGCTGCACTCGCCTTCTGGAGTGCCCTACCCCAATTTACCTACACTAAATTTGTCATCGTCGTCGATAAGGATATCAATATCCGCGACCCACGCCAAGTAGTCTGGGCAATCAGTTCCAAAGTTGACCCCCAGCGGGATGTATTTATCATCCCCGATACCCCCTTCGATAAACTAGATTTTGCTACCCCAAAAGTGGGGCTAGGTAGCCGAATGGGCATCGATGCGACGACCAAAGTTTATCCCGAAACCGAAGCTGAATGGGGCAAACAGTTAGAACCCGATCCGGCGATGGCGGCGATAGTAGACAGACGTTGGGCTGAGTATGGGCTAGCAGATATCAAGCTGGATGAAGTCAACGCCAACTTATTTGGCTACGATATGAAATAGCCACAATGCGATAGCCCCAACTTCTTCAAGAAGTTGGGGCTATGTCTTAGTTTACCAGAGTACCAAGTAACAAGGGTCTAGAGCTGACAGCCTGCATGTGCGCTCGTTGTCGATCTATCCATTACCCACAGATCCTCTGTTGAGGGTGGGTAAGGGGTAAAGGGTAAAGGGTAAAGGGTAAAAATGGTCAGTTTTTCCCCTTTACCCTTCCCCTTTCCCCCTTTTAGCCCTTTGAAGCTCAATCTATGGGTAATGGATAGGTTGTCGATCGGGGGTTTGAATCCCTGTCTCAAAAACGAACTTATTACTTATTACTTATTACTTATTACTTATTACTTATTCAATGCTAGTTGAAGTTAGTTAGCTCTCTGGCTAGCATTCCCACTGAGTCAGAAGTTGGTCGAATATTCACAGGTGATAAACGAACCACC
>JAJAZF010000510.1 GCA_026785875.1 Chamaesiphon sp.
CAACAGTTCGTTATTACCTTCAACTAAGCCCATCGCGACACCAACGATCGGACCTAGTAGCATCGCGATAATCATCGCTCCGATGACGACGGCGGTACTATCAGAAATTAGTCCATAACAAGCCACAATGGTGGCGAGAGCGTTCATTACCAGATAGGGAATGGTGAGTGATGAATTGTCTTTAATACTCTGACATACAGACAAGCGATAATCAATCGATTCAGATGACATCTCGATCTATCTAACTCCTAATACTAATTCAGCTTTTTGATTCTCTCGATCGATCGCGATCCAATAGTTACTCAAGGGGCGATCGATGGTCAATTTGGTTGGGAGTGGCGGGTAGATCTGCTCGGTCGTCAGTAAGCCTAACATTAAATGTTGGTGCTTGCACTAGCTGGAACGTAGCAGAAGCATATTCGACTCGACCATTGGTCGCTAAGGATTCATCTAGCATCCTGGTAAATAATTCGTCTTTTTTGATTCGTCGATATTTGTAATCCACCACATATCGCAAAGTAAACTCCATCCAGTTATCATTTGTGACTAAAGCGATCGTTGGCTTCACCTTGGCATCTTCAATCAAATACTTGCGTACCATCGTATTCCACGAATTTTGCGCTTGTTCGACATATTCACCCACCACCTCATCGGCGACCCGATAGAGGATTTCTCTAGCAAGGCGATGATCGCTGCCATACTTAACCGGAATATTAATTTCATCCCAGACAAAGGGGAAATCAGCCGAATAGTTATAGACGGGTTCTTTGAAGACAAAACTATTGGCAATCCTGACGATCCGCCCATTGTAGAGGTCGGCTTTGACCCAGCCGCCGATTTCCATCACGGTGGTGCGTAATGGGCTAATGTCGATTACATCGCCAGTAATCCCGCCCAATTGGACTCGATCGCCTGGTTTGTAAAACTGTCCAAAGGAAACCGCCGCCCAGCCTGCAATACTGGCAATCACTTCTTGCAAGGCAAAGGCAATCCCCGCACCCGCTACCCCGAAAATAACGGTCAGTTGCCCCAAACTACTATTGAAGACGGTGATAATTAACAGTACAGTCGCCACATAGCCAATGATGTTAATTGCTTTGCGGAGGCGATAGCGCAAATCGCCATCTTGAATCTGACGCGGCAAAATCCGCCCTAGAGTTTTGGAAACGATCGAGATAATCAGAATCCCAATGGCAACTTCGATCAGTTTAATGACATTGGGATCGGCGAGCCAGCGTTGTAATGTAGGCAGAATATCTGTCACAGTTAAATTGAGGTAATGATTTCGATCGAGCTAGAAAAATTGTGCAGCTAAAGCGATCGACAGTTGGTATTTCGCCCAGTAGAAGTTAAATCCCCGACCGAACGATCGAATCTAGAAATATGGGATCTTTGGCTCAAGTTTCTGTGAAAATTACTTCAAAGTATGCTCAAGCTGTTATCAGAACACATCCAAGATCCAGTTCACCATTTGAATGGTTTTGGACAGCAAAAGCAACTGCCACAATTGTAAATACCACCGCCAATAACGTTAATATTTTCATCGACTTTCCCTAATGCAATTCCACATTAGATTTAGGTGTTGTTCCATCTCTATTATACTCTGGTGAGGATTCTTCAATCCGCTCTACGCGGAAGCTTGGAGCTTGATAGTCGGCAGGCAAATATACTAAGCACGGCTAGTAACTAGACTTTTTGAGTATGGATTCTTGGTGAGTGCGAAGCGTGCTACCAAGGCGGCCGAAGATGACCTCAAGGCAAAGAGCATAAATGCTATGGTCAAGGGGTAGTATTGAAGAGATCGA
>JAJAZF010000511.1 GCA_026785875.1 Chamaesiphon sp.
AGACGAGATCGCCCAGCCCGCAACGTCCAGCTCGGCAAGTCAGGACGCAGCCACCACACCATATCTAACTGGCACTGGCAATCGCTCTTTGGATCATCAACTCTATTTAGGTAATTTAGCAACTCCAACATCTGGTGAAGTTCTCACCCTCTCAGCAATCCAACTCTTCGATCTCGCCACTGTCTTAGAGGAATATGTCGCCGAGCATCTGACTGCGAGTGCCCCCCGCGATCGACCTGCTACACTCAGTCGAGCCAATATCCCTGCCAATGGAAATCACGCCGCAACTACTACAGCCATCCCCCTGCGATTGCCAAATTTGCCAAACATCCCTGCCGCACCAGCAGTCAGTCAAGTTTATTATCAGACTCGACGTTCCCAGTCGTCGTTCATGTCAGCGATACCTTGGGCTGTAGCAGCGGCTCTAGCGATTGGGGTGCCATTATTATTACTCGACCCTAATCCCAATTCGATCGAAGACGCAGCTAATAAGCTCAATATGCCCGGTCTGACCGGATCTAAAAAATCCGACCTAGCCGTAAAAAAATCCGCTCCAGCCGCCGTCACGGGCATCACAGCGACTGCACCTACCGTCAACTCACCTCCGCCGTGGCAAGCGCAACCACTGTCACCACCCCAAGTCAGATTGCCAGATCCCAGCGTAAAAATACCTGAAAACCCCAGTCAGATTGGACTTGCCCCATTACCAGATGCGATCGCCCCGATTAGTGGCGATCGAGCAATGACAGCAGCCAGCAGCGGCAATGTCAAACAGAGCATCGCACCCAATCCACTAAATTCTGCACAGCAACCATCAGCCAACGATCCGATCGATAACACTACTCGACGCTCCACCACTAGTCCCCCTGCCAAAGTTATCCCCAGCAAAACTCCCGCCGGACAACCAGGACTCACCGTCACAACTAGTCCCAACAAAGGTGCTAATTCTGGCAAGCTATCGGTCTCCAAACGACCGATGTTAATCCCCTCCTCAGAGCTACCACCGATCGTCAATCCCCCCAACTCCCCCATCCCGTTTAATCCGCCAGCAATGGAGCTACCCAGCGGACAGAACCCCCAAACTCCGAAAAAAGCCAACCAGAAAGTCCAACCATCCCGAGTTGCCAGCCAACCCAACCCTGTCCCAACTGAAACAGGAGTAATCCCATCGCCAAGCATTGAGCCAATTACGCCAGTACCAAGAAATCCCAATCTGATTAACCCCGACCAAATCAACACTCAATCAGCCGAGCCTCAAAATCCGCCAATTGTTCCCGACAAACCCTTGCAATCCAATGCTAGTGTTGCTTTTACTGAGGGAGCCGAATCGGCTTCGCTCCAGGAAGCCAAACGCTACTTCCAAGGCAAATGGAAACCCAGTACCACCCAAGCTAATTCGCTGCAATATGTACTGCAAGTTAGTGGTAAAAGTGGGATTGTGCGAACTGTATCGCCCCAAGGTGCCGCAGCCACAACCTACCTCCAGCAAACTAAATTTATCAAACCAGGGCAAAAGCTGATTTCTCCAGCAGCCGCTGGTAGTAGTGACCAAAAGATTCGGGTTCTACTCCAACCTGATGGCAATGTCGATACTTTTACCGAACCATAATAGTTGGCATTCCAGTTGGTAACAACTTGAGTGATTTAGCAACGCCGAAAAAGGCTGCTGGCAACAGTCCCCGGCTGAAACTAAAGATCTGCTGGGCGAAAATTTAAGGATTCCTAGATCGGGAATTTTAATAATTCACTCAGTTTTGTACTAAGATCGACAAGACCAATCGTCCATAATTAAGAGCAGTTTGTGTTAAATCGTCATCGCTGGGTCATCAATCTGGTTGTAGCTGTATCTCTGCTGGCTCTAACTGGATTTTCACTATTTCCAATCTTCAATCTAGTATTAGATGGTGGTGCCGCAGTAGCCACCGAACCAAATCGCCTTTCAGCCGCGCAAACCAGCCAAATTCAAGCGCAAGCTCAAGGTTATACTCAAGTATTACAAAAAGAGCCAGAAAACCAAGTCGCGCTCAAGGGCTTACTTGATGCTCGGCTGCAACTAGGAGATATCAAAGGTAGTTTATTACCGCTCGCAAAAATAGCGGCACTCAACCCTCAGACTCCAGACTATACCGTACTTCTAGCTCAGACTCAGCAGTATTTGGGCGATCGAGAGGGCGCGACAGCTAGTTATCGGACTGTGTTGGCGACTCAACCACAAAATATCAACGCGCTTCAGGGACTAGTCAGTCTACTCCTCGATGCAAAACGTCCTGAAGCAGCCACAGGTGCTGTACAGACTGCTCTCAAGACGGCGATCGCCACTACTGATGTCACACCACTCAAACTGCTCCTGGCGCAAATTTATCTCACCCAACAGCGCAATGCTGACGCACTAGGGATCTATAATGCCTCGATCGAGGCTAATAAAGAAGATTTTCGTCCAGTCTTGGCTAAGGCTCTCGTATTCAAACAAATGGGTAATCTCACTGAAGCTCAATCTCTGATGACTGCTGCTGTAAATCTCGCTCCGGCTGAGTACAAGGATCAGATTCAACAATTGGCTCGAGCTACCCAACCGCCCAAGGCAACAGTAGCCCCAAATCTAAGTACTCCCACCCCTGCGGCACCATCGATCGCCCCCACTCAGCCTACAGCCAAACCTCAAGCTGTGAAATAGCGCAAAATTGGCAAAAGGTGGGGGAAATTCATCAATTGCTCCTACCCTTTTTTATTAACACAACTTTAATTTAACAATTGACAGGAGTTAAAATTCCCTACCTTTTAGGTGGTTTGTTCTTGGGGTACTCGACTGAAGACCACTGGGTGGGTTCCCTGCCCAGAACGTGCAGTGGGGTTGAAATCCCCACACTGAGAACCGCTCTGTGAGGTTGAGTCGAGGGGGAATATTATTTCCCGCCCCTCTCATTTAGATCTGGACGTGCCCGTTTCCGTGCATCCAGCTCCCGATATTCTAGGCTCGTGCCTTGCTCATGTGAGGTTCATAATTAGCAGGGTTCGTATATTTCAACTACTTTTCCCCTGTTACTCATATGCACGTAATCGTGACAGGATTCATGTATTGCTACTAGATTCTTTTTGTCCCAATTATCGTGGTTTCTATCTATGTGATGTAGATGTACCTTTTCTTCACCTATGAATGTAAGTCCACAGGCTGCACATTTACGGGATTGCTTTTTGATAGCTTTAGAGGTCATACCGTTGTAGAGCTTACTGTTACGCTCGCTCCAGTAGGTTACATCTCCATCGTAGGGGGATTTAATTCCTTTGACCATGATGTGATTGTTTTCGGCATAAGGGACTGCTGGAAAAGCTTTATCTAGCAATTGCTTAGTAGTATAGCGATTCTGTTTGGTTTCCTTATTGAATACCTTGAAAGTGCGGTGTTGGATGAAGTAGAGAGAAAATCTTCCCCCGTTCATCTTGCAATATTTGTGGTAATTCCGCCAACCTCTAACCAGTGGCGCAAGCTTTATAGCCTTTGCCTTGGTCAGGAAATCCGATTGCTGTACCTGCTTTTAGACATCGGAAGATATACTAAGCACGGCTAGTAACTAGACTTTTTGAGTATGGATTCTTGGTGAGTGCGAAGCGTGCTACCAAGGCGGCCGAAGATGACCTCAAGGCAAAGAGCATAAATGCTATGGTCAAGGGGTAGTATTGAAGAGATCGA
>JAJAZF010000512.1 GCA_026785875.1 Chamaesiphon sp.
ATGTTGGTCATGGCTAAAAAGTCGGATTCGTAAATGTCGCCATCAGTTTGATTCTCTACGTGATGCGATAGCGAAGCGCTGCCTTGAGCAGGTCGAGCATATCTTGAAACTAGCGTCCTAACAGCCTTGGCTGTTGCTATATACACGGGTGCGCCGAAGTAATCGATGTTGGAAATCTCTTTCGTCTCCTTCGGTGTCGCCGTCAGTCCGATTTGGGTCGCTGAGGAAAAGTATTCGAGAATCTGCCGCCATGCCGAATCCACATCCGCACTACCGCGATGACATTCATCAATCACAATTAGGTCGAAAAAGTCGGGGCTAAATTGCTTGTAAATATTCTGTTCCTCCGCCGTTCCTGTCACAGCTTGGTACAGCGACAGATAGATCTCATACGACTTATCCGCCTGTCGTTTTTGAATCTTGGTCATTGCCGCCCCGAACGGTTTAAAATCATTCGTCATCGTTTGATCGACCAAGATATTCCGATCGGCTAAAAACAGAATCCGTTTTTTCGCCTTCGCCTTCCACAACCGCCAGATAATCTGAAACGCGGTGAAAGTCTTCCCCGTACCCGTCGCCATCACCAACAAGATCCGATCCTGTCCGCGCGCGATTGCTTCGATCGTCTGATTAATCGCCAACAGTTGGTAATAGCGCGGTGTCCGACCGCCGCCATCGCTGTAGTAGTCCTGAGTCACCAAATCCTGCTGGCGATCGTCTAGCCCCTTGTGCGCCAACCACCATTGCCACAAAATTTCAGGCGTGGGAAACTCATCTAACCCGATCTCGCGCTCGATCGTTCCATCGGTGGCAATCTTGTTATGAAACAGAAAACCATCCCCATTCGAGCTAAATACAAACGGTACTTGCAGGATCTCCGCATACCCTAAACCCTGCTGCATTCCATCGCCGATCGAGTGGTTATGATCTTTGGCTTCAATGATTGCGATCGGGATATTCGGCTTATAAAACAACACATAATCAGCGCGTTTATTCTGCGCGCGCGTGTGGAGCTTGCCGCGCACAATCACCCGACCTTTAGTTAGATGAAACTCTTCCCGCACTTGAGCGAGTAGATCCCAACCAGATCGCTCTAATGCTGGCGTGATGTATTTAGTGCAAATGTCGCGTTCGGAGAGATCCTTCTTGTTCATGCCTAATTTTCTAACCGAACTTGGGACTGCACTTTGGACATCGCCGACTTACCTAATTTATATTATTCCCCAATCGAGCTTTAATTAAGCTAGTTATCGATCGCCGTTCGTCCAAACAACCAAAGCTCTGCACCAATAATAACCGAACGATTGGTTACTGGTGCAGAGTTTGTTCGATCGCGTCGGATCGAGCGGTTATTACTAGCCTGACGCTTAACAGCTTACGTTAAATAGTGGCGCGAGTAGATCGAGGACTGTCGGCAACCAGCGTACTTGCAACCGCGTTCTGTCCTGATCGTCGGTGACATTGATAATTCGGCCGTACTGCTGCCCTAACTTGGTCAATCCCCAGGCTTTTTTATCGTTGTGGCTGTGAAAATCGAGCTGTTCAAGAGCTTGATTGATTTTTTGGGCGGATGGAGGATGTCAGGATATCGCTCTGCTAGCATTTGCCCGACTTGAGTTGCCGTTAGCGTGGTTAAGCCAACGGCTGGTGTCTGAGTTGAATCAGATGGTTGAGATTGAGTAATTCGCCACTCAATTATTTCGGCAGCATCCTCGTAAATATTCGCGTGATTTGTATCAAATTTACTGTGCTGGTTGAGCAGCCAGATCGCAATTTGATGTGGATCTACTCCAACCGAGCGCAGAATGGATGTATACTAAGCACGGCTAGTAACTAGACTTTTTGAGTATGGATTCTTGGTGAGTGCGAAGCGTGCTACCAAGGCGGCCGAAGATGACCTCAAGGCAAAGAGCATAAATGCTATGGTCAAGGGGTAGTATTGAAGAGATCGA
>JAJAZF010000513.1 GCA_026785875.1 Chamaesiphon sp.
ATCCAAGAACTTGCCGATTACGCCTAGCTCTGCTAGTGCTTCTTGGGCACGCGACCAGATCACACAGGCTCGTGCTTGTCTTTTTGTTGCAGCGGCTCGATCGATCACCCGCACGGAAAGTGAAAGTAACGTTAGTTCGATCGCCAGCATCAAACCAGTAGGGCCAGCACCGACAATTAACACTTGAGATTGAGATGGATTAGACATAGTAGTTTTCTCGCGATTCAAAATTATAAAGATTATTTATGGTTGTAAATTTAGGATCGACCCTCATAAATTCAGCAACTAAATCATCGATAACTTGTTGCAGCAGAGCGGCTCGATCGATCGGATGTCGATCGGGGTTATCTTGGGGCAGAATTTCTACGAGCTTGCAGTAGGAGAAAATGAAACAAAGCACATGTAGCCACTGTCAGACCAGCAGTTGCCCAAAACACACCGTGCATACCCCATAAGCCAGCAAAGATACCTGCCATGAGTGGCCCTAATCCGATCCCCAGCGATTGCACGCTCACATTGACTGCCATAAATCCAGCTCGCGTATCGTCGATCGCTAATTTTGCTAAGATCTCTTGGCTAGAAGGTATTGCCAGACCCAGAGCCGCACCAAATAAGATGCTCGGAACGAACAACAGCCAGGCGCGATCGATTAGCGGAGTAATCACTAGCGCGATCGCGGCGATCGCAAAAGCTGCTTTAATTAGAGTTATTGCTGATGCGTGTCGCGTTAACCTTCCCAACTGCGAAGCAACCAACCCTAACGAGACTGACATGCTGGCTAAAATCAAACCAATGAATAATCCCGAAGTACCAAAATTAACTCCTGCTAAAATCGGGATGTAAGTTATAAAAGCCCCAGATTGAATCAGAAACATCGAACCGACTACTAACAGAAATGCCAGTACTGTAGAGTTGTTAATACTCTGCCAGACCTTTTGCAGATAAATCTTGAGATCGATCTTTTGGCTACCACTGGGTTGTCGGGGCAGCTTGAGCACCATCAACACCAACAGCAACAAGGGAAAGGCGAGCGTGGCTAGCAAAAAGGGATATCGCCAACTAAAACCTGCTAGCACCCCACCGATAATCGGATAAATCGCCGTGCTGGCACCGATCGCGCTCACACCGATCGACATTGCCAACGTTAAGGCTTTGCCGCGATAGATCGTACTAATCAGCGTCAGGGAGACTAAATTTAAGCTAGCAGAGCCTAAACCTTGGAGAAGTCGCCACTGAATTAGAGTTTGAAAATCGCCAGCGAAGGCACAGCAGCTTCCAGCAATCGCAAACAGTAACAACGAAGGAACTAATACTTTTTTAATCCCGATCCGATCGGCGATGATGCCTAAAATGGGCGTTGCAATGCCGATGGGCAGAAAATAAGCGGTCATTACTAATTGGATTTCACTAGGTGAAACATCAAAAATTTTCGCTAATTCTGGGAGGATTGGGCCAATTGTTGGCCCACCCATAATTTCGATTAGGGTGAGGCTGATGATGATATAAAAATTCCGATCGTGCAGCGGATTTTTGGTGTTGGTAAGTTGGGACAATTCATCACCTTGACTATCTAGATCTAAAATTGGCGGAGCTTTCATTGCTTTACTTCTCCTAACAAGTTGATATTTTTCAAAGAATTGGGATTAAATCCTTATGTTTCGCTTAAACCAACTGGCAAATGTTCGGGGCCATGAAACACAATATTGTCCGCCCATTTAATGGCTCGATCGACTAAATGCAATTTCGGCAAGCGGTTGATCAGGATATTTAAGGAAATCTGAGCTTCAGCGCGAGCTAGTTCCGAACCCAGACAAAAGTGAATACCACCACCAAAACCACAGTGTTGATTGTCCTGACGCTGAAGATCGAGTTCATCGGCTCGATCGAAACGGCTGGGATCGCGGTTAGCAGCACCGAGCATTAAGCCCAAACTGTCACCTCGGCGAATGAGCTTGCCGCCAATTTCAACGTCTTCATAAGCCCACCGCGATAACATCTGGACGGGGCCGTCATAGCGAATCAGCTCCTCTACTGCCGCTGGCATCAACTCGGGATGAGAGCGTAGTAGCTGCATCTGGTCTGGATTGCGGAGTAGCGAGAGCGTTCCTTTGGCAATTAAGTTAATTGTAGTTTCGTGTCCTGCCGTGAGTAGATGAATGCAGGTCGCCAGTATTTCCTCGTCATTCAATTTATCGCCTTCATATCGCGCTTTAGCTAGAGCCGTAATTAAATCCTCGCGGGGTTGAGCACGGCGTTTAGCGATCGCATCTTTAAAGTATTCAATAAAAGCTTGAGTAGCTGTTTCTGCTTGTTCGTAAACTTCCACTGAAGGAGTCAATCGCGAAGCACTAGCGTGTTGCAATGCTAATGCCCACTCTCTAAACATCAACCGATCTGCGGGATCTACTCCTAGTAAAGTGGCAATTACCATTACTGGCAACGGAAACGCAAAATCGTCAATCAAATCCATCTCCGCTCTATCCCCAACTCGATCCAAAAGACTATCGGCAATTTCAACAATAGCCGGACGGATACCTTCTAAGGTCTTAGGCGAAAAAGCTTTGTTTACTAATAATCTCAACCGAGTATGGTTAGGTGGATCGCGGAATACCATCCAGTTACTCACCATCGAACTAAAGCCTCGATAAGCTTTGGGTACTGGTGAGGTTTCAATATCGGGGTGAACTTTTTGACCTTCGCGACCAAATCGCCGATCTTCCAGCACCTGGAGGACATCTTGATGACGGAACAGATACCAAGCACCAGACAGTTGAGGTTTGGCAGCCATGCCCCAATGCACGGGGTCTGTTTCTCGATAGTGACTGTAAACTGGGTAAGGATCGGCGATGACTTCCGGTAAAAATGGATTTAATCGTTCTAGTGTCGAAATAGTCATAGTTAACTCCACATTTAAGTTTTATTCTCGATCTCAGCACAGAGTATTAATGGACTACTGCCAAGGGAGCTAGTTGAAGTGGATAAGGTAGTGCGGCAAGCATCTGATTCATCCGAACGCTCCCCTCACGCTGAACTCTAGCTACGGCAGATCGCGACTCCAAACGTCTCATATAATTCGTGAGGTTGGGTAAATGTTGATAGTCATAAACCAGTCGTAAATAAGTAAGCGTTGGTGCAGCAGTACAGTCTGCTAACGAAAATTGCTCCCCTACCAGCCAAGTTCGGGCTTGAAGTTTATCTTCTAGAAAGCTACAAGCTGTTTCTAGCAGCCTGTGAGCTTTGATTACCTCTGTTTTGCCTCGCAGCTCCAATTGACGCTGACGATCGGCAAACAGCACTTCTCGGCTACCGTTGATATAAACATCGATAATTCTCTCGATCGTCCGAATCTCTAAAATCCGCTCTGGATCGAGTAAACAAGGCTGTTGAGGGAAATGGCGATCGAGATATTCAATGATGACGCAAGCTTCAAAAATTATTTCCCCGCTGTCGGTTTCTAGGGTCGGAATTTTAGCAAAGGGATTAATTTTTTGGTATTGTTCCCGTGCTTTTGGATCGAAAAGATCTACCTTAATTGGCGTAAAAGGGATGTCTTTTTCGTAAAGAGCGATCGCGACTCGCTGGGAATAAGATGAAGCTGGGTCATAATAAAATTTCATAACTGTCGATCGAGCATAGTTAATTAACAACTAAAATTTAAGAGAATGTCTGAGTTGGTTTACCCCCCCAACCCCCCCTTATAAAGCAGGGTGGTTTCATACAAGAAAAGAAAAAACATCGTCAACTTGGTTAGCCCACAAGCGGAGAGCTTGTGGGACAGTCCGAATGCCAGAGCGACGAACCAAAGTGATAATCCAAGTAAAGAAAATTGCCCAATTAACAG
>JAJAZF010000514.1 GCA_026785875.1 Chamaesiphon sp.
CAATCGATCGGCAGGATAAGTACTTGACTCTCCCACACACCACAAACCGATCGTGCCATGTAGATCCCAGAAAGTAGCTGAATCTGGTTGGAGCGGGGCGGACATATTGCTCAAGCTCAATTGCACTACCAGCCCTAATACATCCTCCCGCTCCATCGCCTGACGTAACAGCTCGACTGTCGGCGAATTGGCAACTTCTTCCCCCCAGAAAAAATCTGGTGCCGCTTTATCAACGGTAAACTGATGGACACTCGCCCGCTGAAATTCACGATTGAGACAGTGTTCGGGCAAGTCTTGAATATAGTTAAAATTTTGCCACCGAGCGGGTTGTAGACCTGCAACCGGAGCCGAGAACAGATTCGGTACTTCCTGAGAAGTTCCCTGTCTGCCAAAGGTAAGTTGACCGATCATCACAGTTGTCGTCCAGTTAGAAGCAGGATCGACATCAAAAATCCGCGTCCGATTAAAAGTAGTTCCCAAATATTCATTATGGTGTCCCCACAGATCGACACTGCGTCCCACGACAGCATCACTCAGATCGATCTGTCCTGGTTCCCTTTGGGCACTGATAATTTTAGCTTCGATCGCAAAATGACCGTTTCCGCCAAAATCCCAACCTTTTGCCGTACTAAAAGCACCTGTTTCGTCCCACTCCCCTCGATCGTTAAACCGAGATCCAGCGGACTGGAGGTATTCATGATACTCAGATGTCGGGCGGTTTAGATCGAAGGGTTGACCCTGCATGTAAGCAGTATTGGTACTCAGATCTACCAAACCGTTTTGATGTCCGGTCGGAGCATGAATACGAGCAAACCCTTGAAAGTGCAAACGCGGAAAATTTAATATACTCATATCACCGATCGATTTATTACTAATACCAATATTAAGAAAACATTTCGCCGATCGAGTACCTATCCAAACAAATGAGTAATTATTACTAGCATTGCTAAATTATTTAGTCTTTTTCTCCTCGATTTAATTAGTTAGTTACTGTTATAAAAACGTCTTTAAAGCTCGACTAATTGCGATCTCAAGTTTTACAAGTATCAATCGCACCTTCATGACAATCGATCGGTTGATCTGAGACAATCTGATAAATAGCTTCCAGTGACGACTCGATCGACCCCTGAAGCCATGCAGGAAATCTAGAACAATGTTCGCCAGCAAAAAAGAGTCGATTTAGCGGTCTGGCAGCTTCTAAATATTTGAGAGCATGATTGAATTCATCAGATAAATCGCCACCCCAAGGAATAGTACAGCCACCATTACTCCACTGATAATTACCCCAGGCCATAGTTGCGGCATCGACGATTACGCCGGGAGTATTAATTGCTGGGTGAATCTGACTGACCCAATCCCGAACATAAAAACAGCGTTGTGGATCTGACATAATGTCTAAGTGTTCTGTGTCCTTACCGATAGTGTAACTACCTAGTAGTACGCTACCTCGCTCGGGGTTAGATTCGATCGACGGATAATAGATCTGATGAATACCTTCACCGCCAAGCGATGCACCACCGCCGATCCCTTCTTTCTCCCAAAATGGTTCGGCGCAGTGCAAGATGACCTTAGTTGCCGGACAGTAGACAGTATTCTGAATCGATGCTAATTTCCGCTCGTCGAAGCCAGTTAAGTCAAGTTTTTTGAGAATGGAAAAGGGAATAGTACACAATACATAGTCACAATTACTAGTTTGTAATTCCCCGTTTTCTAACCAAGAAACTTTGACCGAATCTGCCTGAACATCTAAGGCTACTACTTCTCGATCGCATTTAATAGTAGCTCTAATTGCTGCCACTAGCCGATCGATCAGCCGATCCATCCCCCCTTCTAATTGCAGTAAATCGTCACTAGTCTCGACCAAGATATCGGTGAGAAATAGATCGAGGGCTTTGCTACAATGAGCGCGAAAACTGGGATTAGCTTTAATAAACTTGTGAAAGTTCACAGTATCCCCTTCCTCACTAAAAAATGGTTCGAGATCCAATCGGTCTAGCTCTGCCATCAAATGTGTTTCTAAATCTCGATCGAAACTAGCACGTAAATCGCTAGGTGCGATCGCATCGATAATAGTTTTCAGCCAAGCCGCAAAGTGACGAGTTTTTTCGCGATACTGTGTGGCTAGAAAGATCCCTTGATAGTATTGCTCGAAGCTTTTAGAGACATCTTTGATCCGGAAAATCTTGCCTTGGATATTCATTAGAGCATTGTGCTCCTCGAATACTGTAATAAATTTACACAGCTTATCGGCCAATCCCAACTCGTGGACATAATGCAGCGTATGTTGGTGATCCTTGTGAATCCGCATCGCGCCGAGTTCGCCATAGGGCACATCAGCTCCAGCTCCAAATCGGTATGTCCAAACCCGACCACCAATGCGGGGACTACCTTCGAGCAGTTCGACCTGATGACCCAATTTTTCGAGTTCGTAAGCTGCTACTAAACCTGCAATTCCAGCACCAAGAATAGTTATTTTTTTTGGTTGCTGATTTGCGGTTCGACAATCATCCAGAATCTTATTGGTATTCATGGTAGTTTAAATTTGAAGATTATCGACCGCTGTTTGCACATCTTTATCCCCTCGCCCCGAACAATTAATTACAATTTTGGGACTCCCTGATAATTGAGGGCAAAGAACTTCCAAATAAGCGATCGCATGAGCCGTTTCTAAGGCAGGAATAATCCCTTCTAATTGTGAAAGTTGTTGAAACGCAGCTAGTGCTTGCCCATCGGTCACGCTGTAGTATTCAGCCCGCCCTAGATCCTTTAAATAACTGTGTTCGGGGCCTACCCCTGGATAATCTAACCCGGCACTGATCGAATGAGGTTCGATAATTTGTCCTTCCTCATCTTGTAGCAAGTAACTCATCGCGCCATGTAGTACCCCAATCCGTCCCAGGGTAAGCGTTGCAGCGTGTTGGTTAGAATCGAGTCCTTTGCCAGCGGCTTCAACGCCAATTAAGCGAACTTTTGCTTCAGTCAAGAATTCGTGGAATAATCCCACGGCGTTCGAGCCACCACCGATACAAGCCAGCAGAATATCTGGTAATCCACCCCATTTTTCTAGACACTGTGCCCGAGTCTCTTTACCGATAATTGCTTGAAAATTTCGGACGATCATCGGATAGGGATGAGGTCCTGCCGCAGAACCTAAAATATAGTAGGTTGTCTCTACATTTGTCACCCAATCGCGAATCGCTTCAGAAGTGGCATCTTTGAGGGTACCAGTTCCCGACGACACTGGGCGCACTTCAGCCCCCATTAATTTCATCCGAAAGACGTTCAAGGATTGCCGTTGAATATCATGAACTCCCATGTAAATGATGCACTCTAAGCCAAATAAAGCGCAAACTGTAGCTGTTGCTACTCCATGCTGTCCGGCTCCGGTTTCAGCGATAATTCTCCGTTTTCCCATCCGTTTAGCGAGGAGGGCTTGACCGAGGGCATTGTTAATTTTGTGGGCACCCGTATGGTTTAAGTCTTCTCGTTTCAGATAAATTTGGGGACCACTGCCATCGGGTTTAGCATGATGTGCGGTTAAGCGTTCGGCAAAATATAAGGGAGTGGCACGACCGACATAATCCTTGAGTAAATAGTTTAACTCGGCCTGAAAGCTTGGCTCGTGCAGATATTTTTCGTGAGCCTCCTCTAATTCCAGCAAGGCAGGCATGAGGGTTTCTGGGACATATTGACCGCCAAATCGTCCAAACCGACCGAGACGATCGGGTTGCTGAACTTCGAGAAACATTGGAGCGGGAGTTTTGCTAACCATTGGTTTATTGAGGGTAAATTATTGTGAGTGAGTAGTAAATAAGCAGAAGAGCGATCGAAATTTAATCAGCAAGGGCTGCTTGAAACGCACAACACAAATCTTCGAGTGCTATTAATCCTTGCTCGGGCGTTCCACTGGCCAAAGCATTGACACAGGCACTGCCGACAATCACGGCATTAGCCCCCCATTCCTTCATTTGCTTTGCTTGTTTAGGTTCGGAAACTCCAAAACCAATCCCGATCGGTTTATCGGTAACTTGGCGGATTTGTTGCACTAAGGGATAAATCTGTTGCGAGACTTGAGTACGCATCCCCGTTACTCCGGTCAGGCTGACAAGATAGATAAAGCCGCTCGAAGCAGTAGCGATTGCTTTAATTCGTTCGGGTGGACTAGTGGGAGCAACAAGTAATGTCAGTTCGATCCCGACTTTTGCCGCCGCTTCGAGTAGTAATTGGGATTCTTCTAGGGGTAGATCGGGGACGATCAAGCCTCGAACTCCGGCTGCGGCAATTTGGTCTAAAAAACATTCAATGCCCCGATTTAAAATGGGATTGTAGTAAGTAAACAAAATCAACGGAGCATTCAATTGGGGAGTCACGTCGGCGATCGTGGCTAAAATGGAATCAAAGGTGATTCCTCTTTGTAAGGCGCGCGTCGCCGCAGCTTGAATGACTGGCCCATCCGCCAATGGATCGGAGTAAGGAATCCCTAATTCGATCGCACTCACTCCACACCGATCTAAAACTTTTAGGGCGCGAGCCGTAGTCTCTAAATCTGGGTCTCCTGCCATAATAAATGGAATTAAGCCACAGGAATTGACGGAATTTTTCGTTAATTTTAACGATTCAAAGCGATGAGAAATTGAGGCAGTCATAATTATTTAGTTCGAGCTAAGATTACCGATCGCTCGATCGAAATTAGAATTCGATCGATAAATAGAAAATTAGTTTAAGTTGATTCAGATCGATCGCTTATCAGGAGTTTAAAGCTCCTACCTCTTGAGGCAGATTATTTTGCGGAGTCTTTGTGGACGGGTTTCCCGTCCATACAAAAGACCCAAGCAAGGACGGGGCTTAAATCATTATCCTAAAAATAATCTGTCCACTGTCCACTATTTAACAATCTCCAGTCATTAAACAGTGAACCGCTCGTTCGATATCTGCTTGTTTTATCAAAGCTTCTCCTACTAAAACCGCATCTACACCCCACGAGACTACTCGATCTAACTGTGCTCGATCTTGCAGTCCCGACTCACTAATCGTTGTAATTCCCCGATCTTGTAGGATATCGCTGCGGCAAGCTAGTAAAGTTTGAGTCGTGGTTAAATCGACAGTAAAAGTTGCTAGATCGCGGTTATTAATACCAACTAAACGTAAAGAGGGTAATGACAACATCCGATCGAGTTCAGCTAAATTATGCACCTCGACTAAAGCTTCCATCCCTAACTCTTGAATTAAACAGAGAAGTTCGCCTAATTTTTCCACACTCAGCATCGATGCAATTAATAAAACGGCATCGGCACCTGCCAACCGCGCGAGATAAATTTGAATGGGATCGATAATGAACTCTTTACATAACAACGGCAGATCGACCGCTAGTCGAATTCGACGTAAATTTTCAAAGCTTCCTTGGAAAAAACGTGTATCTGTGAGGACAGATAGACAAGTTGCGCCAGCACGTTGGTAAGCTTGAGCGATCGCCACTGGATCGAAATCTGTCCGAATAATGCCTCGACTGGGTGATGCTTTTTTTACTTCAGCAATTAAACTGGGCTTTTGGTTACTTTGCTGTAAAGCTTGCCGGAAATTATGACAAGAACTAGCTTCTTTAGCTTGATTTTGAAGATCCTTGAGATTGTACTGCTGTTGTAATTGCACTACTTCTTCTTGCTTATAGCAGAAGATCTCTTCAAGAAAATTATGCGATCGAACAGATTTCAGTAACATTTTTATTTTTCTCAGCTTCTGGATAATTCTTGGAGAGATTTGGAACTTGTTAAAGTTTGAACTTGCTTGAATACAACCGGATTAGTATAAGCATTGACGACATTTTTAATAATGCCAAGACCAACATCTCCCATCAGTGTCATAATCGATTCAGGATGGAATTGAACTGCCGCAATCGGTAAATTTTGATGTTCGATCGCCATGATCGTTCCATCTTCAGAAACTGCCGTGACTTGCAGTTGTGAGGGCAAACAATTGGGAATCGCATATAAAGAATGGTAACGACCCGCATCAAAAGCAGTAGGTAAGCCTTTGAATAAAATTGACTCTGGAGCATTAATATAAATTCGAGAGGCTTTACCATGTTGAGGATAGTCAAGAACTCCTAATTCTCCGCCGTAAGCTTCTACAATACTCTGTAACCCTAAGCAAACACCGAAAATAGGAATTTGTCGTTTAACACAAGCTTGAATCGTTGCAGTAATACCAAAATCGCTTGGTCTGCCTGGTCCGGGCGACAATACCACTAAATCCGGCTGTAGTTGGTCGAAAACTTCCTCACTAAAACCATGCCGCAAGGTCGTTACCGTGACACCGCACTGACGAATATAATTAGCCAGGGTGTGAACGAAAGAATCTTCGTAATCAATTAACAGCACTCGCCGATGAACTCGGGTAATGGCTGGATGACTTTCAACCACAGTGTGCATATCTTCACAAGTAATAATTGAATGATTTTCAACCACAGTATGAGTATTTTCTTGAGCAGATGAAACTTTAGCAGATTTAAGCGTTTGGAATAAAGCTGCCCCTTTTAATAAGGTTTCCTGTTCTTCTGCTGCGGGAATGGAATCATAGAGAAGTGTTGCGCCGACGCGAACTTGAGCGATCGAATCTTTCAACTCAATAGTTCGCAAGATTAACCCTGTATTCAAATCACCTTTAAAGGTCAAATAACCAACAGCTCCGCCATACCACTGTCGAGCACTGCATTCGTGCTGTTCGAGAAACTCCATCGCTGCTTTTTTGGGCGCGCCAGTGACGGTAACTGCCCATAAATGGGATAAAAAGGCATCAATGGCATCAAATTCGGGGCGTAATAATCCTTCAACGTGATCGACTGTGTGAATTAAATGACTGTATAATTCAATCTGACGACGACTAATCACCCGTACGGAACCAGGCTCGCAAATCCGCGATTTATCATTGCGATCGACATCAGTACACATGGTTAACTCGGATTCATCTTTGCGAGAATTGAGTAACTCTAAAATATTTGTTGCATCTTCGATCGAGTTGCTACCGCGACGAATCGTACCACTAATCGGACAGGTTTCGACTCGTCGATCTTCTACTCGTACGAACATTTCAGGAGAAGCCCCGACTATATACTCTCCCCCTAAATTGAAGATAAAACTGAAGGGACTGGGATTGATTTGTTGTAAAGTCTCAAAGAGAGCGACGGGAGGAAGATCGCAACTTTCATAAAAGCTTTGACTAGCAACTACCTCAAATAAATCGCCGCGCCGAAAATAATCTAAGGCTGTTTCTACTTTAGCTGCATATTCTCCAGGGGCACGATCGGCAGTTTTGGTTAAAGCTAACTGTTGTCCGCGATAATCAATATATTCCCCTGTTCGTGGCAGGTTTCGATTGGTGTGTCCATCGATTTCAAAATCGTACTGTAACTGAAAAGCCTGTTCTCGCTGATAATCAACGATCGTCAATTCATCGGGCAGATATAATACTAAATCCCGCGCATCGGTCGATCGAGGCAGTGTTTTAGTCATTTTCTCGAATTGAAAGACTAAATCGTAACCAAATGCACCATACAACCCTAAATATTTATCTTCATCACTATTAAACGCAAACATCACTTCCCGAATTAAGCTAAAAATAGAAGGTTGTTTGCTGCGTTCTTCTTCGGTAAAAACTTGAGTGGTGGGACGGACAAATCCAGTAATGAGCTTAGAATCTCGGTCTTTAATCTCTAATGCAGGGCATTTAGCAAGACGATCGCTCAAATAAGAAATAAGTATCAGACCTCGCTGATTGAGAGCTTTGATTTTAAATGTATCCTCACGAGTGCTAATTTCTAGCGGGGGATTTACAAACCCAATTGCCCATTTTTTGTAGCGTCCGGGATATTCATAATTACTAGTCAACAGCCCACCTCGTTGACTGTCGATCCGAGATAGCACTTCCTTCGTAGCAAAATCTATTGAAATTTCTTTGTTGGAGCGAGAAACGCGGATTTTGCCTTGAGTTGTATAACAATTTGAATTAAACACGGTAGTGATTCCCTTAAAAAAATAATTTCGTTAGCTCTCAAACTTTTTTACGGTTCCCCATCTTTTCCAAAGAAATCAACAGGATTGAAGCTCGAGTTAGATCGTCAACTGCCAAATGATGTAAAATTATTGCTCAGACTTGGCTGGGGATGAGTAACTTTACTAAAACCGAGTGTTTGGTAAATCGCTACTCCCGCCCCTGCCATCTAGATAATTATTTTGGAACGAGGCATAGCCCAAAACTAGTGCAGATCTAAATTGTTACAGCACTTCCGGTTACTATGAGGTACACTAATTAATCGAATTACCCTTTAACTGCGCCAATAGTGGCTCTAACTGTTTGTACCTAATGATGGGCGGCAGTGCTGTAAATTATTTATCTCCATCTTGCTTTAGGGTGCAATTGATGCCTCAACTAACTATATAAACAAAATGTAGTCTCTGTCTTGCACATTTCCCCGAAAAAGTAGCAAATTATTGCGAAAACGCATAAACTATGAATTTTTACAACTACTTTGGATATTTTTGATACATTTTGGGGGTTTTATTTGTATGCTTACGAAAAACATTTGCAAAGTAGCTCTGACTTACAAACCCAACTTGTTCTGAGACTTCAGCAATAGATAATTCTTGCTGGCGCAGTAATTGTTTTGCTAGTTCGATCCGGCGATAAATCACGTATTGATATGCAGTCATTCCCGTAGACTGCTTAAACAAACTAGTAAAGTAGAAAGGACTCATCCCCACTACATTGGCAATATCCTTGAGCGACAAATTCTCTGTTAAATGCTCGTTAATATACGAGATCGCTTGTTGCAACTTACTCTTGGGCAAACCATTAGGATCTCGGAGCGACTGGTTTTTCACAGAATATTTGCGAATCAGGTGAATTGACAGGACTGCAATCAGATGCTCAACATAAAGACTACAGCACGATTCACCTAATTTAAGTTCTGAAATTAGCCCTAGGCAAAATTGGTAAATTAGCGGATCGGGCGTGGCAAAGCAGGGCAAGATTTCGATCGACTCTACACCTATAGATTCATAAGCAATTTGAGTCATAAGTTTTGGATCTAAACACAATAGGAAAAATTCCCATTCTCGATTCCAGCTATGCTTATTTCGGGTATTGGCTGGAAAGATCGTAATATCCCCTTTGTTAAACTGTTTATCCAGCTTATGATTACCTGAACAATGCCCGATCTGGATTTGGTGGCTGTTATTAACAATAATTGAATGGTAAGTACTAGAGAAGTAAGGAGTTTCCCAAGTAGACTGGCGGTGATATTCAAGAAAAGCCCCCGCCCAGTTTAGTTTTTGACTTGAGAGTAGAGGTTTTCTAAGTAATAACTGTGAAAGATCTGATCCTTGATTACCTGAAATAAGGCTAGGTTGTTTGATTTTTAATAGCATTTATACTTGTAGGTTTGAGAGATTGGTAATCATTCGATCGGTTAGCAAACCCAACTTGTTGAGCGATTTGAGCGTTCGAGTTATCCTAAATCCTGTCCTTAAAACCTACTTACGATCGGGTATTAGGTTGGAGTTTGAATAAATCGACCACCTTAATAAACCGGATATTCAGCTCCTCACATCTTGCACCAATACAGAGTTATTATTACTGCGACAACCCCAGGGTACCCACAAGCGGCGTTTTTATTCAGGGGTTCCCCCCGAATAAAAAAACGACAAGACACGGGCACCCCTACACAATTAACCTGTAGGGGTGCCCATAAAGGGTACCCTGGATCTACGCTTTTACTAGTATCTATGATCTGATGCAAGATATGAGCCTCTGGAAAATGCTCTTGTAATATCGCTGTCGCTGTAAATGATTGTAAGTGATTGTAAGCATAGAAGACAAAGTTGAGGAAATTGTGAGGACAATAGCTAAATAAGTTGATATTTAAGCTAGTATCAACAAGTTGCTTTTTGGTTTTCGTGATTGTAATAAAAGCAGTGCAAATACATATTCATTCGTTATCAATATCGTAAATATTCAATCGCCCAAAAGGAATAATTTAAGGTATCAAAAATCTACCCCATTTGATAGATGACAACCGTTGGATTACTTTTAGTGAGCGTAGTCGTTGGCGGAGCCTGCCGTAGGCACAGTAGCCTCGCCCTTGGCGAATCGAGATGTTAGTAATTTAAAGTGATGAAAATCCTCGTTCTAAATACTGAGGTGAAAACAGAGATCGATTGTCAATATTCGCACCACTTCACAACCCCACAAACCTTGCAGGCATTAATGCGATCGAACATATTCTCGGCACAGATATTCCCCAAGTTGCTGTATTTGACACGGCTTTTCACGCCAATTTATCACCTGCTGCATCTACTCATCCAGGTGCCTATGAATGGCTAGAAAGCACTCTCTGAATGACTTCTCAGCATTTATAAAGCAAAAATCCTATCATAAATGCTATCAAAAATCGAACAACCTAGCCTCATTTTCGGCGATCGAGATTAATAATTTATCTGTTTTCGCAATAATTTGCTATTTTTTCGGGGAAATGTGCAAGACAGAGACTACATTTTGTTTATATAGTCATTACAGGTATCAATTGCTGCCTAAAGCAAGACAGCAATTAATGATTTAGATCTGCACTGGTTTTGGGCTATGCCTCATTCCAAAGTAACTACCTAGATGGCAGGGGCGGGAGTAGCGATTTACCAAACACTCGGTTTTAGTAAAGTTACTCAGCGAGCATCTCACCTAAATGTAATGGACGATTATCTTCAAATAGAGTGTACAACTTGTGACAGATAGCAATCTCTCGACTTTCGACAAAGCTAGTATTCTCGATCTACTCAACGGCAAACTGAGTGGCAACTCTTACGTTCGGACTAACTTAGTTGCCAACGAAGCCGAATACAATCCTTTGATTCTGGAGCCTACATTCATCCATGGTTGGGGTCTTTCCCACCGTCCATCAGGTGACGGCGGGCATTTTTGGGTCGTCGGCAATGGTTCGGGCATTTCCTACCAGTATGTCGGCGATGTCAATGGTACTCCCTTGTTTCAAGACGAGATAGCATATATGGCAGTACCCCCCAGTCCCAATGGTGACCAAGCAAGTCCCACCGGAACTGTATTTAACGGATCGAGTAATTTTGTCATTACTCAAGACGCTCCAAATGGCGCGATTACCGCACCGACAAAGTTTTTCTTTGCGACGATTAATGGGGTAATTTCCGCTTGGACAGAGCGCAAAAAGGAAGATGGCACATTTGATTGGCCCCTTGCCTCCATGCCAGTCATCGATCGATCGGCCCAAGGTAGCCAATATTTTGGACTTGCCATCGATAAAGCTGGCGACCATCTCTATGCCGTTGACGTTAGTTTGCGTCACACAATTGATGTCTTTGATGGCAACTTCCAGGACATAACATCCACAGTGGGATTCGTCAACCCCTTTGACGGTGGGGATGGTGTACAAGTGGGCGATTATGCACCATTTAATATCCAAACCTTGACCAACAAGGACGGCAAAGAATCAGTATTTGTAACCTATACCACAACGCGAGAAGCTCCTCCTGTCAATTCATCAATATTTTTTGCTGAACCACCACCACCAGGTGCTCCGCTATCATCTACTAAATTTGCCGAATTTGATACTAAGGGTAATCTCATTGATGTCTGGGACGATGGTGGCAAGCTCCAGGCAGCTTGGGGAATAGCTTACGCACCAGACAATTTTGGCGGATTATCCGATACGCTACTAGTATCGAGTTTTGCTGATGGTACCACTACCGCATTCGATTACAATACCAAAAAAGCGATCGATTATCTCCGCGATGAGACAGGTAAACCACTTATAGTAGACGGGATCTGGGGAACCCTTTTTGGTAATGGTGCGAGCTTGGGCGATACCGATTCGTTCTACTTTGCCGCAGGACCTAATGCTGCAACCGATGGCGTTTTTGGCCGATTACGCTGGGATAGTTCAAGTCCAGTATTGCCCGACGATGCACAGATTGCTGATTTTACACAGATCGCTAACAAGTTGCTGGCACAAGATCCCTCGATTGTCGGTGGAGATGGCGATGATGTCCTCCGTGGCACCAAAAAATCAGACTTTTTTCAAACAGGTAAAGGTAAAAATACCATGTTTGGCAACAAGGATGGCGATGATGTCCTCTCTGGCATCAAAAAATCAGACTTTTTCCAAGCAGGTAAAGGTAATAATACCATGTTTGGCAACATGGGCGATAACGTTTTTGCAGCAGCAGATGGCAACAATGTTGCTCATGGTGGTCGGGGAGCAGATCTTTTCTATCTCGGCGACGGCAACAATACCATGTATGGCGGTCAAGGGATCGGTATTTTTATGGCTGGCGATGGTAACAATATTGCCTATGGTGGTGCAGATCGAGATCTATTCATTCTGGGTAATGGAAATAATACCGTCCACACTGGTAACGGGATGAATATCGTCATGACTGGTAAGGGTAACGATATTCTTTATGGTGGCTCGGATCGAGATTACCTTTACACAGGTGCTGGAGACGATATCATCCATGGCGGTGAGGGCAATAATGTCATCAGTGCAGGAATTGGCAATGATGTTGTCTATTTAGGCAATGGAGCCAATCAACTGCTCTTAGACACAGGCGAGGGAGCAGTAACAATGTGTAATTTTGACGCTAACGATTCGATTAGTTTTGGTGCCACTGCGAAGAAAACCGACTCTATTACCACCCAATTGTCTGGATTGGATACCCAAATTTTTGCGGGCGGCGATTTACTCGCAACTTTGCTAAATACTCAAGGTAATATTCAGATCGTCTAGTATTTTACCAATGCAAAAA
>JAJAZF010000515.1 GCA_026785875.1 Chamaesiphon sp.
GATCGTCCTCAAGATAGTCTAATTATTGAAAATTTTGATCTCAATGATATCGATCGAGATGCCTTAAAAGCTTTTCGCAATCGCTTTAGCTCTAGAGATCCAGATCATCCCTTCCTTGCACTAGATGATTTGGGGTTATTAGAGAAATTAGGTGGGTGGAAACGAGATAGAAGCAGTAACAATGAAGGCTTGACCATTGCCGGATTACTTATGTTCGGCAAGGAACAAAGCATTCTTGAAGAGTTACCACACTATTTCCTAGATTACCAAGAGAAAATATCAACCGATCCAGAAGAATGGACATACAGATTAACATCTAGTGACGGCAAGTGGGAAGGGAATTTATTTAATTTTTACTATCGAATATACGATCGTTTGGTTGGCGATATAGGCGTACCATTTCAACTAGATAAAAATGCAGTTAGAGTTGGTGAAACTCCCGTACATTTAGCGATTAGAGAGGCTGTCGTAAATACGTTAATTCATGCAGATCATTCATCTACTCAAGCTATTAAAATTATCAAGCAAAAAAACTTGTTTGTCTTTTCTAATCCTGGCTGTCTGAGAATATCAATCGATCGTCTTTTTGAAGGTGGAGAGAGCGATCCGCGTAACCCCAGCTTACAAACAATGTTTCGCATGATTGGTTTGGGTGAAAGAGCTGGCTCTGGTTTTCCAAGAATGCTGAAAGCATGGAAAGAGCAGCAATGGTTCGGCCCGCTGGCCTCTGAAGGGACAGATTTGAATAGAACTACAATCTTGTTGCCAATGGTTAGCTTTATTCCTGAAGAGGTAGAAAAAGATCTACGTCAAATTGTGGGAGATAACTATTCATGCTTGTCTGAGCTAGATCGCACGATTCTATTTTTTGCCCATAGGTTAGGAGATATTAGTAATGGTGATATTCAAGGTTATAGTCAAAAACATCCCAGAGATATTGGCGATTGTCTGAAACGCTTGGTAAATAAAGGTTGGCTCGAACAATCTGGACATGGACGTGGTACTTATTACTGCTTAGTCAAGCTAGCAACACCCCGCGTAGATGTCAACCCCGCTCATTTGGATGTCAACTCCGCTCATTTGGAAAAACTCAAAGCTTTGGCTGCACCCGTAAGAAATAAAGGCAATGTCCCTAAAAGTGTTACGCGACAGACAATTCTAGATGTTTGCCAAGAAGATTTTTTGACTCCTAGGCAGCTTGAGAAAATTCTGAAACGTGATGCGAATAACCTAAGACTCAGATTTTTGAGTCACATGGTAAAAGAAGAACTTTTGGAGGTGCGCTACCCTGAAAACCCAAATCATCCAGAGCAAGCTTACCGAACTAGACCGCATCAAACGGAGGTTATCCAATGATAGAAACCACAATCTTAGAATATCTCCATAAACTACCCGATTCACTCCAGCAAGAAGTTCTCCACTATACTCAATTCTTGCTAGAAACTCATAATAGAAGCACTTCACAACCACAGAAGAAGCGGCAAGCAGGTTTTCTAAAGGGAACCTTTGTTTTACCGCTATCTGAAGATTTTAATGAGCCATTAGAAGATTTTCAGGAATATATGGAGTGACTAATCTACTTTTGGACACTCATGCTTTCATCTGGTATTCAGAGGATGACTCTAAGTTACCCAAATCGATAAAACTAGAGATTGAAACAGCCGATCGAGTCTACATTAGTATTGCTAGTCTATGGGAAATTGCAATTAAATTAAGCATCAGGAAGTTGTCACTGCGATCGAACTATGAATCGATCGAGGCTAGTCTAGAACCTGCTGGAATCATCTTGTTACCAATTTCTTTCGCCGATACAGTTAGGATAATCAATCTACCACTTCATCATCGCGATCCATTCGATCGGATTTTAATCGCTCAAGCCATTAATAATTCGCACACGTTAGTTAGCTGTGATGCTGCTTTCACTGCATACCCAATTCAACTACGATGGGAATAAATCAAAACTAAAGACTATGGGAAAATCGATCGCATTTGGCTGGTACGGTGGTAAATATAGCCACCTCGACTGGCTCTTACCCCTATTACCACCATCACAACATTTTTGCGACGTATTCGGTGGCTCCGCCGCAGTCATCATCAATCGCCCTCCGTCTCCCGTTGAAACTTACAACGATATCCACAGCGAAGTCGTGAACTTTTTTCGCGTCCTCCGCGACCAAAAAGAGCCGCTGATTGAAGCCATCGGTTTAACGCCGTTCTCCCGGGAAGAATTATGATTAGCGAGTCAACGCCAGCCTGAATGAATCTCCGAACTAGA
>JAJAZF010000516.1 GCA_026785875.1 Chamaesiphon sp.
ATAGCTAATCCACGTCGGGAACGGGATCGTAGCCGCCAGGATGGAAGGGATGACAGCGACAAATCCGCATAGTTGCTAGATAACTACCCCGAATTGTACCAAACCTGTCGATCGCATCGATCGCATATTGGGAGCAAGTCGGTGTAAATCGACAACTTGGTGGAAATAATGGAGAAATAAATCTTCGATAACCTCGGATCGATCGAATTAAACTTTTTTTCATGACACGATCTTATTCAAATGCAGACACTTTTCGCTGAATCTCATCTCTGGTTACGGATTGCCACAGTCCCCGTCTATGTTGGTGCGATCGTGCTAATTTCCGAACTCTTACATCGTTACACTAATACCAAACCCGAACAAGTCCGCAAAGTAGTCCATATCGGTACGGGTAATGTCATTATTATTGCGTGGCTGCTCCACTTACCTGCTTGGGTAGGAATTATCAGTGGGATCTTAGCAGGTATAGTTACACTGATTTCCTATCGTTTGCCGATTTTGCCAGGGGTGAATAGTGTTGGGCGCAAAAGCTTGGGCACATTTTTTTATGCTGTCAGTATTGGGATTTTGACAGCAATATTTTGGAATTTGGATCTGCCTCACTATGCAGTGATTGGAATTTTAATTATGGCGTGGGGTGATGGATTGGCAGCGATTATTGGGCAAAAATTTGGCAACCATCCCTATCTCATTTTTGGCAATAGCAAGAGCTGGGAAGGGACATTAACCATGTTAGTCGTCAGTTATGCGATCGTGTCGAGCGTCTTATTTAGCGTCCAAGGCAACATTTGGCAAACTTGGTGCGTGGGGATTCCAGTGGCAATTGCCGCCACAGCGGTAGAATCGATCGCCCAATGGGGATTGGATAATCTCTCAGTTCCGTTGATGAGCGCGGGTTTAGCGTTTTTCATCAACCAAAGATCGATCGGGTGAAGTCTGTGAAGTTATTTTTATTCCCGATTCCCAATTCCCTAAAAAGAGCCAAACCCTCGTAAAATAGTTGAGACAAAGATTTTGACCCGTTGGCGTAATTCGGCTACGCTCATCACCAGTAGCCTCCGCTTGGCGGAATCGAGGTTAAAGTCTGCTCCTCACTTTCTAGCACCTATGACTAGTACCCAAGACTTGACACCTACAACCACTGCCTTCGATCTAGTCGCATACCTTCGAGAGCGACAGCCGAGAGTAGAAATAGCTCTGGATGAGGCTATCCGTCCCGCCTACCCCGATACAATCTATGCGGCGATGAGGTACTCATTGCTAGCTGGTGGCAAGCGGTTGCGCCCGATTTTGTGTCTGGCTAGTTGCGAACTGATTGGGGGTAGTATAGATTTAGTGATGCCAATGGCTTGCGCGTTAGAGATGGTTCATACCATGTCACTGATCCACGACGATTTACCCGCGATGGATAATGATGATTATCGGCGGGGTAAGTTGACAAATCATAAAGTATATGGAGAAGATATCGCGATTCTAGCTGGGGATGGCTTACTCGCTTATGCCTTCGAGCATATCGCTACCCATACCCAGGGAGTCAGTGCCGACAGGGTGCTCAAAGCGATCGCTCATCTAGCTAGAGCCGTCGGTGCCAATGGCTTAGTTGGCGGACAAGTGGTAGATCTAGAATCAGAAGGCAAGCCAGATATCTCAGTGGAAACGCTCACCTATATCCACAATCACAAAACTGGTGCCCTACTCAAATCCTGCGTCGTCTGTGGGGCAATTTTAGCTGGAGCAACCGCATCAGAAATTGAAAAATTAGCTAAATTCGCTCATAATATTGGTCTAGCTTTTCAAATTATTGATGATATTCTAGATATCACTGCCACCCAAGCTGAATTGGGCAAAACAGCAGGTAAAGATTTGGCAGCTCAAAAAGCCACCTATCCAAAATTGTGGGGATTGGAAGAATCCAAACGTCAAGCTGATAAACTAGTAGCTGAAGCCAAAACTAGCTTGGATGAGTTTGGATCTCGAGCGCAACCACTTCAAGCTTTAGCTGACTATATTACCGATCGTAAAAATTAATTCCCTAATTGGCAATTCGATCGATGATTCGAGCGGCTAAGTTCGATCGAACTTAGCCAAGCGACAAAAAGTTTAAACCCACTGGTATTTAAATGCTAACTGTTAAATATTGCTTCAGTCATTTCCTCACTGTAGGTCATTTTTGTGGTGAGTAAGGTAAACCCCTTGATTAATGATATCAGCCAAATTCTAGAAAACCGGATTTTACTAGTAGCAATTGCTGCTTGTCTGATCGCTCAAGTTCTCAAACTGATTATCGATCTGATTCAAAATGGTAAATTCAGTGCCAAAGTCTTGACAACTACAGGTGGGATGCCTAGTGCTCATTCAGCTCTAGTGACAGCTCTAGCCGCAGGAGTCGGCGAAAATTTGGGGTGGGCAAGTGCCGAGTTTGCGATCGCGACCATCTTTGCGATCGTGGTAATGTATGATGCTGCTGGAGTCCGTCAAGCCGCCGGAAAACAAGCCCGCATTCTCAACCAAATGATCGATGAACTATTTTCCGAAGACCATAAATTTAATGAGGAAAAGCTCAAAGAATTGTTAGGACATACCCCCGTACAAGTAATCGCTGGTTCTGTCTTAGGTATCGTCATTAGCTGGCTGTCTTTAAGTATTCAATGAAGTCATCTAGTAATCTAGCTAATTTATCTGTTTTTAGCGATCGGGTTTTGGCTCGAATAGCTGATTTTTATTCAATGAAATACAAATATAAGTGTAAAAAGTTACAGCCGCTAATTAGATAGTAGGATCGAGATTGACTGAAATTAAGTTTGACAACGGCGACTGTTTTGCGGTACAAGTATAGAAGATAGCTTCCCTGGCACATGGCGTTACTAAGTCAGAATGAGTACTTAACGGGAAGCTAGTTTCAATTAAGCATTAAAATAATTAAATCTTTATCTATGACTCAGCAAGTGCTTCACCCAATGGTGAAAATGCAACGTCAAGTAGAATCTTTGGTAGCATCCAAGATTCTTAGTCCGAGCGATCGAATTTGGAAAATTGCCTTCCTCTACGGTGATAAATGGCAATATTGGAAGAATGAATTATTAGATTTTGGCTTTACACTCCAAGATCCAGTGAGCGAGTTAATCGAAGTGGAAGCTTGGGACGAAGACTAAATTTAGTTGAAAGTTGAAATTTATCGATCTGGCTGACTGACACTCAAATTGAGTAGACAGGAATCGGGCTTGACAGACAAATCTCATGTCGTGTCAGTAAGTGGGAACAACCACCATAAAAAATGGGTTTACCGTACCTGTAAAAATTGTGGGGATTTGAGATGATAGAAGTATCGACAACACCACATCAGGAAGCCACCGATGAACTTCAATATTAACTCCCTTCACAACTGGTATCGTAGTTTATTACAAAACCCTAAATATCGCTGGTGGGTGGTAGCTGCTTCAATAGTTTATCTAGTTAGCCCGATCGATTTAGTCCCTGATTTCTTGCCTTTTGCAGGATTAATTGATGATACCCTGATCGTGTCTCTACTAGTATCTGAAGTTGCTCAAATTGCCAAAGCAAAACTTCAATCTAAAAGCACTCGCTCCTCCAGAGCAGAGACTACGCAAACGACCCCATTTAACGCAGACACCGTAGGTCAAGTCATTGACATTCAGCCAATTCAATAATTTGGAAGCAGTCTCCGTTGTGCCGAGACGTGGTGACAAATCGAAGTTGTGAGAGTAAGGATTTAGACCCCACTCTTACAACTTTGCTTTGTCTGTCTTCTCACAGCGAGATCTGGAGGGAACCTCCAGGGCGCGAGAGCAACAACTATCAACTATCAACTATCAACTATCAACTGTTTAACTAACCTTGAAACTGTTGGGTAATTCGTTTCATTGCTTCTTCTACATTTGCCCGACTGTTGAATGCGGAAATCCGAAAATAACCTTCACCCGCAGCACCAAAACCAGAGCCAGGAGTACCGACAACATGGCAATTTACTAGCAGCTTATCAAAGAAATCCCAGCTAGATAAACCATTGGGAGTTTTCACCCAAACATAAGGTGCATTAATCCCACCATATACCTGTAATCCGGCTGCGGTGAGTTTATCCCGAATCATTTTGGCATTCTCCATATAGAAGCCAATCAATTCCTTGACTTGAGCTTTTCCCTCAGGTGAATATACCGCTTCTGCACCGCGTTGAACGATGTAGGAAACACCATTAAATTTGGTGGATTGGCGACGATTCCACAGTTTCCATAGCTCGACATCGCTACCGTCGGATGCTTTGGCTGTTAGGGTTTTGGGGACTACAGTTAGAGCGCAACGAGTACCTGTAAATCCAGCATTTTTGGAAAAAGAGCGAAACTCGATCGCGCAATCCCGCGCCCCTTCAATTTCGTAGATCGATCGCGGTAAACTAGGATCGGTGATAAAGGCTTCATAAGCCGCATCAAAGAAGATAATTGAGCCATTAGCCAAGGCATAGTCTACCCACGCTTGCAGGTATGCTGTGGTTGCGACTGCGCCAGTAGGATTATTGGGGAAGCAGAGGTAGATCAGATCGACTTTTTCGCTGGGAACTTGGGCGATGAAATCATTCTCAGCCGTGATGGGGAGATAGACTAAACCACCATACTCGCCCCGATCATTGGCATCGCCAGTATTACCCGCCATGACATTGGTATCGACATAAACGGGGTATACAGGGTCGGTAACTGCGATCGTGTTATCATGTCCGAAAATGTCGAGAATGTTGCCAGAATCGCATTTTGAACCATCTGAGATGAAGATTTCCGAGGCATCGATCGCACATCCTCGCGCTTGAAAATCATTGGTCGCGATCGCTTCTCGCAACCAAGCATAACCCTGTTCGGGGCCATAACCTTTAAATGACTCCCGATTTCCCATATCTTCGATCGCTTTTGTCATCGCAGTGCGACAAGCTAGGGGTAATGGTTCCGTGACATCCCCAATCCCCAAGCGGATAATCGGCGCATCAGGATTGGCTTGAGCAAATGTATTGACGCGCCGCGCGATTTCGGGAAACAGGTAGCCAGCTTTGAGTTTGAGGTAGTTATCGTTAATAGTTGCCATAATTTCAGTCGCGAATCGTCATTCAACAGCTTACCGCAACACTCAGCCACAAATTACCTCAGATCTTTAAACCATTGGCGCACTTGTACTGAGCGGCTTGCACTGAGCGGCTTGCACTGAGCGTAGTCGAAGTGAGTCGAAGCAGCTCCTCCCAACGCAAAAGGGATAAAACCTAGCACCAGCTAAACTTTATCCCTCAATATTGACTTTGGAATCAGCGTTTTAAGACATCACTAATTCCAGTGAATTTAGATCGCTCTAATTTTTAACAGAATTAGACAGTTTCTTTCTCATGCGGAAAGCTGCTGTACCACCAATGATAGTTCCAATGATAGTAAAGGGTTCGGGAACTGCGGTAGCAGCCAGACTA
>JAJAZF010000517.1 GCA_026785875.1 Chamaesiphon sp.
CGGCGATTGAACAGGGATCATGAAGGTTTGCCAGAGACTTCGGAAACTTGGATCTACATTGCGATGATTCGGATTATGATTCGTCGTTTGGCATAATTTCATACCCCTGTTTGACTTTTCAAACAGCCTCTTAATCGAGAAGGTAAGGGAATTAGTTCTCAAATCCTTCAAGACACACTCAATACCATCGAAGCGATCGCCATTTTTCAGGGTGAAACCTATGAAGTCTACTTGAGAATAGCCGAACACGATCGGAAAATCTACCTCGACTTAGGTACTCCCGATTGGAAAGCAGTAGAGATAGATGCTACGGGTTGGCGGATAGTTCTAGAACCCCCTGTAAGATGCTGGCGACCAGAATCACTATTACCGCTACCTTATCCGGTTGAAGGCGGAAAACTGGATCAGCTAAAGGAATTCATCAATGTCGATCGGTCTTCATGGATTCTGTTAGTCACCTTTCTATTATTCGCGTTCATGCCTAAGCAGACTTACCCCGTTCTGGTTATTTCTGCTCATCGTGGCAGTGGTAAAACTGCGGCGGCAGAAATCCTCAAAGGTTTAATCGATCCTGGTAAAGCTCCTCTGATTAAGCTCCAAGGTGATACTCATAAATTAGCTATAGCCGCTGCCCGTCGTCTGTTGATGGTTTATGACAACGTAGGGCATATCAGCGCAGACCAATCGGACGATATCTGTCGGATGGCGACAAACTTCGGTTACAGCACCCGCACTCTACACACAACCGATGAAGAAACTACCTTCGAGTTTGCCCGTCCCCAAATTATCACAGCGATCGATGCTCTGGTAACTCGCGACGACTTAGCCGATCGGGTGTTAATGGCTCAACTTGGAGAAATAACCGAGGATATGCGGCTACCCCAGTCAGAACTAAATGACAAGGTTGAAGCGGCACGTCCCCGCATCCTTGGGGCATTATTAACTACACTCAGCCAGACATTGGCTGAGTTACCCCATACCAACCCTGACAAACTCCCTCGGATGGCTGATTATGCCAAATTTGCGATCGCCAGTGAGAAAGCACTAGGACTGAAGCATGGTGAATTTATGGCTACCTTCGATGAAAGTCGCGAACAATCCAGACAGATAGTAGTCGAGTCGTCCCCTGTCGGTGAATCAATCGTCTCCATGATGCGAGATCGCTTGAATTGGAAGGGCACAGCTACCGAGTTGATGAAAGAGTTGGAACGTCACACCGATGAAGCAACCTATCGATCGCGCTTCTACCCTAAAACCCCGAACTTATTCAAACGCCAGCTTAACCGACTTAAACCAGACTTGGTAAGTTTGGGCGTGTTGGTCGCGGAAATCCGAGAAGGACACGATCGAACAAGAATACTCTACCTGGAGAAAGTCATAAAAACATCGTCCTTATCGTCCGCATCGTCTGCAAAGGTAGATAAACCTTCTGATATCATCACCGAAATTGAAACCGATTGAATTGTGTTGAGCTTTCCAGGTGGATTAATGAAACGGGTTCCTTTGAATGCGATCGCCCGATGGGAGTTGCCAACATCAACCACCAAGCCCTGTAAGTTGGCGTTAGGCGATCGGGTAAAATACATCGGCTCAGATTTCAACCTCAAAACTCAGTATGCGGGAACGCTAGAAGTCTGGGAGATATCGAAGAAAGACATCAACTCCTACACCTGTCTTAAACCCAATGGAAGGGTAACTAGTTGGATCGAGTTTGTGGATCTTCGATTAGTGGAGGTAGCGTAATGAGTTCCCAACTATGTCCCTATAAAGGAAGCTCCATCTATCTCGATAATCTAGCTCTGATGAAGCTATTGAGAAAGTTAGTGACGTAGACGCAAGTGAATTCATTGAGATCGGAACGGGTGTATGATTCAGGTGCCAAAGTCTGAGATAAATTGATATTTGCCCATTGACCAATACCTGAAGTATTGACTCGATCGATCGAGACTAATAGCGGTGAGTATTGGGCTGAGTATTATGTGACCGAACTAGAAGAGGTCTATCGATCGATTCTTGGCATTGAAGAATCAAGCACGATCGGGATTTCTCATCAGTTGAAGTTGGAGTTATCACACCCCGCGCCATCACCCAATTAACGTGAGTTCGAGGAACTTTAAGCCCTGTAACCCTAGACCAGCAGGTTATCTGGAACTAGCAGTTACTAAAAACTGTTGAGCTTATTGAGAATAAAATCAGTAACTGTCGAACTCACGTTGATTAGTATCTCCAAAAGTTTACTTTCATCCTGATCTACATACTTTAATCATGTATATAGCTATATAAAATACTTGTAAAATTGTATATGTCCCAACTAGCTCAGAATTTAATCACTCTCGATGGTCAGTTAGGATTAGTAGCTCAGGATGGAATTTTTTTGGGTTTGATGTCTAGCGATATGAATCATCCCAATTCCATTATCAACCCTAATACCTATGGGAATCCTCACGGAAATAATATCTATAATCAGAATTCGCAATATGGGGGTCAACACGGTTTGCAAAGTCCCTATAGCTCTTCTTGCTTGAACCCACCTATTCTGATAAATATTAATGAAGAACAATTAGCTCTAGTAACTCGAAATTACAACCTTATTGCTAATGGTTTAGATATTATAGATATCGATTTTATGTTGGGGATTTTATACGGACTTGCTTATCAACAGAGATCTAATAGTAACGAGCAGTTTGCAAACATTTATAACCTAAGAGCGCAAGAAATAGCTGCCGAGCAAGCTAGACAATTAGGTGATGCTTATGCCGAAACAGCCAGAAATCAAGCACAAACCAGTGCAGCACTAATGGCGAATATATTGGGAGCATCCCAGTTTTCATTCAGCCGATCGATGAGAGAATAACTAATGCCACGAAACACTCATCTTTTGCGCTCAACCCTTGGGATATAGCCGCGTCATAACCAGTATCTAATCCCCAGACGGGGTACTGCTCGACTATATTCATCTCCCAAGTAAATCCCGAACCCCAGAGGGGCGTTATCGATGCGGATGGCTGAAGATATGGCTGGATGATTCTGAGTTAACATTTGAGTAATCCTTTTACTAACAGGTTTGGGGTTGAGAGGTGATCGATTAACTTTTGCTGGTGAGTCGGTCGCTTTCTCATATCTATAACTGCTACTGAAGCTCAGAAGAAAGAGAATATCGATGCTCGTACCAAACAGATAGAACATGGGCTTCAAGCTGCTAAAGAACTGGGCTTAGGTGATTGGGTTGTCAAAGTCGCGGGTCGATCGTTCGTGCGAGTTGAGGAACTAACACGATCTTGACTGCATACTCTCTATATGAGAGCATAGAAGAAAGGACGCTATCGATATGCACCTAATCACTATCCGCAATCTCCGCCAAGATGCGGCACCATACCCCGACGTACAGAAACAGCTAAATGATTGGAACGACATTGTTAAGGGTGTCAAGTGGCAGAGTTTGATTGATGTTCAGACCATATATAGAGATGCTGAGGCGGTGGGTAACTTCACTGTTTTCAACATCAAAGGTAATAAGTACCGTTTGATAGTATCGATCGACTATGAAGCCCAGCTAATCTACTACAAATATTTTCTAACTCACGCCGAATACGATAAGGAGAATTGGAAAAATGACGACTACTATTGATAAGAAAAAATATCTAGATCTAATGGATACAGCCGATATCAGCCCCAAGGTAATAGAGACTGAGGACGAATACGATCGGTTTCTAGCTGTGGCAGAGAAGTTAATGCACAAACGGATCGATCGCACATCAGAGGATACGGCATTGCTGATGTTAGTAGTGAAACTAATCGAAGATTATGAGTCGATTCACCACAATCTAGATGATTGGGAAAAATCCACACCAAATGAGTTGCTACGGCACATCATGACTGTCAGCGGCACTCGCAATGTCGATCTCATTGGCATCATTGGGAGTAGCGGCGTAGTGTCTGAGGTTGTTAATGGTAAGCGTACTATCAGCCGCGAACAGGCAAAGAGCTTGGGTAAGTTCTTTAAATTATCACCAGCCTTGTTTATCTGATCGAAATACCCCCAACCAATGAAGGTTAGGGGTATTTTGACCACCCTTGGGGGTGCGCTTGCGCGTTCGATGAACTGTTCCAAGCAGTTCAAACAAAAAAATAAGTAGTACAAACATTATGCCATTAGCACAACTAAAATATAAACATCATACATTTACTGATTGGGGTAGGATTGGGGTAATAATTATCACCAATTCCTGTAACTGGCTTAGAGCCTTATCTGAGTTCGGACTCTTAATCCGTTGGTTCCGAGTTCGAGCCTCGGGTTGCCCATTCCCTCAAGCCTCGCCATGTGCGGGGTTTTTGAGTTTTAAGTTATCATGACTATTTTGTCCATCAAGATTGAAGATGGATATGTTTGTGGTTGAGATAACGAGGGTGATTTTATGTGTGCGCCGATATCGATGGTTCGGTTGGTTGCAGGGGTGACGGCATGAGTAACACCTATCGGCTGCGCGATTATCAGTCTGAGCTAGTAAACAAGACGATCGAGGGATTCTCACACGATCGCTCAATTATGCTCCAACTGCCAACGGGTGGTGGTAAGACAATTTGTTTCTCGCACATCATCAATAAGACGATCGAACATGGGCTAAAATGCTTGATCGTCGCTCATCGAGTGGAATTGATCCATCAAGCGGTAGATAAAGTTGAGGCGATTACCAACGAACCAGTGGGAATTATCAAGGCTGGATATCAGCCCGACTATTCCCGACTGATTCAAATCGCTAGTGTCCAGTCACTAGTCAAAAGATTGCAACACTGCCCAGATTTCGATCTGATTGTGGTTGACGAAGCACATCACGCTACGGCTAAATCTTACCGCTCGATCCTCAACCACTTCCCGAATGCACGGATACTTGGAGTTACTGCCACGCCCTGCCGCTTAGATGGAACTGGTTTTCGGGATCTGTTTTCGAGGCTGATAGCTGGCGTTACTACCCGTGAGTTAATCGAGATGGGGTCGCTGAGTCGCTATAAGTACTTTGCATCCGAGCAATCGATGTCGCTGGTGGGAGTCAAGAAGAAGGGTGGCGACTATAAACCATCAGATGTCGAAAAGGCGAATCCGATCGGTGGTCTGGCTGGTGATATCGTCAAGTCATACCGTGATTACATGGACGGAAAGCAAGCTGTAATATTCTGTGTGAGTGTCGAATACTCGATCGCCATCGCCGCCCACTTCCGTGCGGCGGGGATTAGAGCGGCGCACTTGGATGGAGATACCAGTTCCCCAGAACGAGCGGATACGATGGAGCGGTTTAAATCTGGCAAAATCCAAGTACTTTCAAATTGTGGGCTATTCGATGAAGGACTGGATATTCCTGGTTTAGATGGGGTAATCCTCGCCAGACCCACCGCATCATTGTCTCGATTCCTTCAGATGGTCGGTCGCGCGTTGCGGGTGGCAGAGGGCAAGGACAACGCGATCGCGATCGATCTGGCTGGAAACTACGAGCGTCACGGGTTTCCATGCGATCGGCGCAACTGGACGCTAGATGGTGTTGAAGTCACCAAACGCACCAAGACTAAGCTGAAACGGAATCAAGAGACTGGCGAGGTTGAGGAGGTAGAAATCGATTTAACACCTACTGGTCTGCGGATGGTTGAAGTTAGAGCCGTCGATCTCTCACCTGAAAAACTCGGAATTTGGTTTGATATCGTCAATAAATTAATCGAGACTCAGACTGCTGAAGGTCATCGCTCCTCATGGTGTTGGGCAAAGCTACTAGAGTCGCCAACTAAGCCGCCGCTCGAAGCTTGGCAGTACTTAGGTCAAAATCTTGGCTACCACCCTGGCTGGGCGAAATACAAGGTTGACGAGTGGGTACTACCGATCGCGATCGTCGCTGAGGAGGCTGAAGATGACTATGACGATTCGTTCGATCTCGAAGACAGCTACGAATTTATCAATGATTACTGGAGTCAAATCTTGGATCGGTTGAATCCAGCTACTCGCGATCTGTTCAAGCTATTTGGGCAACTTGAGTCGATCGACGACAACAGGGTGACGATCCGAATGAAATCAGCAACTATGAAGTCATTGGCAATTGGTAAAATTCCCGAACTAGCTAAAGCTCTAGGCGAAGATCGCAATCAAACCATGTCGATCGAGTTAATCGTGAATTAGTCCCGCCTACGCAGCTACCGCTCAGGGTTTCAAGCTAACCAGAAATAATTGATAGCCAGGTAAGATGGCTGACTTGGCACATATAGCATTACAGAGCTGAGTTAGGACATGCTGACGGACAAATGAAGCTCCACGGACGTTTTTGGAAAATATCTGGATAAATCCTCGTGTTACAAGATTTCTCTGTCGATCGGCAGTAAGGCTGTAACATAGGTAGAAATTACCCGATCAAATATTTACACCATGCTAGACCTAGCTTCTGGTCTAGATTTTGGTTCATTTCTTGGTGGCGATCGTTACACTGTAGGTGCGATCGATGGCTGATTCGAGATTTCCGAGGATACCCACTAGAGATGCTCGATCGACGATCTGAAGATCGGCATCTCCGCCGCGTACCAACCGTTTTTATTATTTTCAGAGTGCGGAAATTTTCACTAATTGCTGAAGGATAATAAATTCTCAGCTTCCGAGCGCGATCGATTAGTTAGAGTTATTACTCGATCGGTACTGTAATTGATATTTTTCCACAGGGGGCGGTTTTGCTTCCAACTTTGCTGTAAATCGACTCCATCAGTAGTATATAAGTTAGCCGCGCTCCAATACCCCTCAACTGGCACTTTTGGGGCGATCGAGCCGTTTACATTAGCTTAAAAAATTTCACAAATCTTTATCATCTGGTGGGATTAGCGTATACTACGAAAGCACAGCTTAATCCCATCTAAAAGGAGCAAAAATCTAATGTCCGAGGCACAGCAGCCCCTCAGAGTCCCTAGGGAATTTTTGGGACCGCCTGATAACTTGAATCCTAACGTCTTCATGTTCTTTGGTGCAATTGCTCTAGTAACGGTTTCCACAATCGGCTACTGGCAATGGCAGTTACCCGGTTGGTGTTGCTTCGGCTTCAATGTATTGGCTTTACATATGGCAGGTACGGTGATTCATGATGCTTCTCATAATGCAGCCCATCCCAATCGGGTGTTCAATGCGATTATGGGACACGCCAGCGCGCTAATGCTGGGGTTTGCATATCCAGTGTTTACCCGCGTCCATATCCAGCACCATGCCAACGTTAACGATCCAGATAACGATCCCGACCATTATGTATCTACAGGTGGCCCACTCTGGCTGATTGCTGCCAGATTCTTTTATCATGAGATCTATTTTTTCCAACGTAAATTGTGGCGCAAAAACGAGTTATTGGAATGGTTCCTCAGTAGATTATTCGTCGGATTGATTATCTATTTTGCCTGTCAAAATGGCTATACCGCATACATTTTTGATTTTTGGTTTTCACCAGCATTAGTGGTTGGGTTAGCACTGGGACTATTCTTTGACTATCTACCACATCGTCCATTCAAAGAACGCAATCGCTGGAAAAATGCTCGTGTCTATCCTGGAGCCGTCCTGAACATCCTGATTTTTGGACAAAATTATCACTTGATTCATCATCTGTGGCCGTCAATTCCTTGGTATAAGTATCAAGCTGCTTACCAAGCAACCAAGCCATTATTAGACTCAAAAGGGTGTCATCAGTCGTTGGGGTTATTACAAGGCAAGGAATTCCTAAATTTTGTCTATGACATATTCTTAGGAATTAGATTTCATCACAAATCTGAGCCAGAGAAATCAGCCAATAAAGAACATTAGTCAGTGTTGATGGAAAGTAGCGAAATTAATTCATTGTGAAAAAGACCTTTGCGTAGCAACTGTCTCGCCCCAATCTTTTGCATTGAATAAATATTCAGATCCGATCGTTTTGACCACATAACGGGTTCGATCTTAATTAATGGTACAACCGATCGGCACTCATACAATGTTTGCTTTCATACACATAGCTCCGCCAAGAGGGTTGCTTGAAAGCTTGTGTTCCAGATCTGTTCTGGGGCACAACTGTTGGCGCACATATGTTTATCGTTAAGTAGATTTGAAAGTGCGTTGTTTTTGTCAACCGATCTTTGTCTGTTAGTGACATAGCGCAGCTTCTTCTACAGCCATGATATATTGGTTGTCGATCGACTTTTAGAGCGGCGCAGGATCGGGAATTACTAAATTAGTAGATTGCTCACAAATTTGGAAAGCTGTATACAGTGGCACATTGTTGTGCAAACCAAAGAGTGTTTAATATGGTGCCGTAAGTAAAATATTGGTAACAAATTTTACTTATTGTTACAAAAATTCTGCTTAATTACTAAAGATCGAGCGTATTTATTACCTAATTCCTGTAGAATTTAAGCAAAAATAACAATCCCGATTGTAATCTCTTAGCATTTGGAGGACAAACTTATCAGTAGCATCACCACCACCACCCAAAACATGTTAGCCACAGAACAGTCTGTCATCCATATCTGGGGACAACACCCGTTGTCAGGGGAAGTAAAAATTAGCGGTGCCAAGAATTCAGCATTAGTTGTGATGGCTGGCGCCTTACTGTGTTCGAGTGGCTGTCGGCTCCAAAATATTCCAGGGCTAGTAGATGTTGAGAAGATGTGTCAGATTATTGAAGCGTTGGGAGTGAAGATCGAACGTAATGGCGAAATTTTAGATTTCGATACAACTGGTTTCAATTGTCACACGCCGCCGTTTGAACTGGTTTCCAAGTTACGGGCGGCTTTTTTTGCGATCGGGCCCATCCTGGCAAGATTGGGCGTAGCTAAAGTACCATTACCAGGCGGCTGCTCGATCGGTGCGCGACCTGTAGAGCTGCATGTGCGAGGGTTACAAGCAATGGGTGCCCATGTGGAAATCGAGCATGGAATTGTTAATGCGTATGTAACTGGGTCGAATAAACGCCTACAAGGGGCGAAAATCTATCTGGATTACCCAAGTGTCGGCGCAACGGAAACATTGATGATGGCGGCGACGCTAGCTGATGGTGAGACAATCTTGGAGAATGCGGCGAAGGAACCGGAAGTTGTCGATTTAGCAAATTTCTGTATTTCGATCGGTGCCAAGATTTTTGGTGCAGGGACAGATCGGATGACGATCGTCGGAGTAGACAAACTACACTCGACAGATTATAGTATCATCCCCGACCGGGTTGAAGCAGCGACATTTTTGGTAGCTGGAGCGATTACCAATTCGGAAATTAGTATGTTTCCGGTGATTCCGGCTCATCTGACTGCGGCGGTTGCCAAGTTAGAGCAAATTGGTGCCAAAGTGGTAATGGAGGCACCAGATCGAATGCGGGTAATTCCAACTGGAATACTTAGAGGAAGGGACATTGAGACACTTCCTTATCCAGCTTTTCCCACGGACATGCAGGCGCAATTTATGGCGATGCTAGCTGTGAGTGAAGGCAATAGTGTGATTACGGAAACTGTGTTCGAGAATCGGCTCCAACACGTCGCCGAACTGAAGCGGATGGGTGCCAATATTAAAGTTAAAGGCAATCACGCGATCGTTGAGGGTGTCGCAATGCTCTCCGGTGCGACGGTAACTGCTACGGATCTCCGAGCTTCGGCTGCGCTGGTACTAGCTGGTTTAGCAGCTCAAGGCAAAACTACGATTCAAGGCTTGCATCACCTCGATCGGGGTTACGATCGTCTAGAGGCAAAAATGCGGAGCCTCGGAGCTAAAATCGAGCGCGTTCGAGTCAATGCTGAGGGTGAAGTCATCGTTCGACATGGAGAGGAAATAGTTAGGGTGTAATTTAGTTGATAGTTGACAGCTTGCACTGAGCGTAGTCGAAGTGTTGACAGCGAAAAGTGCTGATGGGCACTGGTCGGGTACCCCGCCCAGTTGGGTACCCCGCCCAGTGTTCTTGGGGTTTCCCAACTGGGCGGGAGACCCGAACAGACAAGTAAAGCACCTTTTCAAGAGAGCGATTCGCCGCACGTAGGGTTCCCCGTAAGCGCAAAGCGCAGGCTCTGCCAACGCGCAGCGGATCGCAGAGAGGGTTTAGCGAATCAAGACAGTTGACAGTTGACAGCTAAGTTTGGCGTTGCTGAATTGGGGCGGGGAACAAAGACGAGCGTGAATCGCTCCCAATTCAGCAATGCCCTAAGTTTTTAGGATCGGAGACGAGCTTTTTTTCGGCTCTAGAAAGTAGGCTGTTGAAGTCGATCGTAAATAAACATGTATAGTGCTTAAAGATTAGGGTAACTTTGTGGTAATGTCGATAGTTGCTCCTATCCACTTTCACCTATTTAGATAGATTATGCAGTTAAGATTAGGGGACATCGTACCCAACTTCACACAGGCGACTACTCACGGCGAAATCGATTTCTTTGAGTGGGCTGGAGACAGTTGGGTAGTATTATTCTCCCATCCCAAAGATTTCACTCCAGTTTGTACGACAGAACTTGGCGAAGTCGCTAAATTAAAGCCAGAATTTGACAAGCGCAACGTCAAAGCGATCGCATTGAGTGTTGATGATGTAGATTCTCACAATGGTTGGGTGGGTGATATCCTTGAAACCCAGGGTACTGCCTTAAACTATCCAATTATTGCCGATCCCGATAAAAAAGTATCCGACTTGTACGACATGATTCACCCCAATGCTAATGCAATGGTGACTGTCCGCTCGGTATTTATCATCGATCCCAACAAAAAGCTGCGCCTAACAATTACTTATCCCCCTAGCACTGGACGTAATTTCGATGAGATCTTACGAGTAATTGATTCTCTTCAACTCACTGACAACTACAGTGTAGCGACTCCTGCGAACTGGGTTGATGGTGGTGACTGTGTAGTAGTACCAACGATCTCCACTGAAGATGCTCAAGTGAAATTTCCCAAAGGGATTACTGAACTCAAGCCTTATCTGCGGATGACTCCCCAGCCCAACAAATAGATTAATGGCGTGAGGATTGGGTATAAATTATACCTAATCCTCACGCCAAATTAACTAATAGATCGTAGTTATATCGATCGACATTGCCAAGACAGCCATCAGGCTGCTTTTTTGTCTGGAAGGGTATGGGGAATGTAGCTAGCAGTTGCAACCGCTAGCTGCCATGAGTTAATCGATAGTTTTGACTATCGATGAGAGAGTAGGGCATTGGGAATTAGAGTTCGATCGGAAAACTTGCTGCAACTACCCACTATTTACACTTTAGCGTTTGGGGGCGTACTGTTTGTTGATTTCTTGCAGCTTTTGTTTTTGTTCGGGCGTGAGGATCGCATCCTGTTGAGCGATAGCTGCGGTTTGAATTGCTTTAAGTTGATTTTGTTGATCGAGAGTCAATGTCAAACTTGGGGATTTACCCTCTTTCACAGCCAGCCGAACTTGTTCTTGTTGGCTGGGAGTCAGTACAGAAATTCTTTTCTGCATGACAGTTTCTTGAAGTTTGACTAATTTATTCTGCTGCTCCTTAGTGAGCTTCAACTCATCGATCGATGGTGGTTGAGTGTTAGTTCCAGCAGGAGCGGGAGCGACTTTACCCGCAGGGGATGTTGTAGTAGTCGTGGGTTTTGGCTGTGCGAAACTAGGAGTAGCAACAGTAGCGGCGATCGATAAAGACAAAATCGCAGTAGATACAGCAGTTAAAGTTAATTTTTTCATAGGATGAAGATGAAAATTTTAATGGGAATTTGACTGAGTTTACAGTCGATTTTGATTGTTACACTTTTTTAATGACTCCGCTAGCCACCAAAATGTTCATTTAGAGCTAGATCCCATGCTCTAAAAGGAACACAAATTTTCTAAATTAACTTAAATTGGGATGATATTTCTCGCATCAACTGTCAACCGAGCTACTACTTTAGCAACATTAAAATTTTGCTCTGACAGTAAATTCATAGTCACCTCCAGCCTCTAACTGATAGTCCCATTGCTTCAAAAATCGACCTAAGGCATCTTGAATTAGAGCACGTCCTAGAGCTGGTTCGACAATTAATTCTAGATGTCCTTCGCGACAGCACCACTGAAATTCCCAACAAAATTCTCCAGCAGTAACTTCGCCGAGCACTTTCCCAAATTGCCAAGAATGATGGGTGACGCGGACATGAGCGGTTGTTTCTGGTAGCTGACGTTTAGCCATAGTTGCGATCGAAGCCTGCCAAAAATAGATAGTGTAGGTGTAAGGGTAATCTTCATAAATTCTAGCTTTGATTTTAGCTAATTGCTGTAGCGCAGCCATTTGGGTAAATAGTCGATGAGCGCGAAAATCGCAGTAGATTTGACTTTGACGGAGATCGCCTACATGTTGCCACGTCAATCCAGCTTGATAATCAGCTTCAGCAAGATCGCATTTA
>JAJAZF010000518.1 GCA_026785875.1 Chamaesiphon sp.
TAGATATCTATCTTTTTACAGTATGCCGGAGCCAAGTAGATTACCACAACGACATCCACAAGAGAAAATCGATCGAGCTATTGTCGATCGATTATTAGAAAGCGATCCTCAGGAACCGATGGCTCTGGCGGAACTAGCTAGATTGAGGATTCGCTACAAAGGTTTTCCTGGAGCTGCGGAAATTCAAGCAAATCTCGATCGATTATTGATTGAATGGCACCTGACTGAAGAGCAACTATTCGTCAAAACTCGCCAACTACATGGCACTGAGCCGATTTATCAAGTCAAAGCGAAAAAATATCAAGAGCAGGAAGATTGGAACTAAATCGGTTGGGATCTAACAGCCAACCCAATTATGCTCCAACCCTCCCATCTATCCCTCGGTTATCAGTATCCACTATCGGGCTAAATAACCGAACGGCACCAGATATAATGAGAATAGAGAGATGTACCTATACTCGATCGGAAGCTTACCCATGCTCGACTTTACAATTATCCTGCTATTAATCCTCGGAGCCGCTGGGATTGGCTACGATATCGTGGATATATTACCCAGTGAGATGCTGGAAAAAGTCACCAATCAGCAAGGTTTACGGATTGTCTCCGCAGGGTTTGCGGCATTATTTGGTGGCATCTTTGGAGTTATCGTCAAGACTGCTTACCGCCGATTGGAAGCTCAGGTACGAGAGTTGCCTGTAGATGTACTCTTGACTAGATCCGTCGGCTTGGTGCTGGGGTTGTTGATTGCCAATCTGATGTTAGCACCGGTATTCTTGTTACCCATTGCCCCAGAGTTTTCATTTCTCAAGCCCTTAGTGGCAATCTTGGGAAGTGTGATGTTTTGCTATCTGGGTGTAACTCTAGCCGATACTCATGGTAGTGCTTTTTTACGGTTGATTAATCCACAAAATGTGGAAACGATGTTGGTTGCTGAAGGAACTCTCAAAGCGATCGCCCCCAAAGTGATCGATACTAGTTGTATCATCGATGGGCGGATTGAGGAGTTATTAAATACTGGGTTTGTCGAAGGACAGATTTTAGTCCCTCAGTTTGTGATCCAGGAGTTGCAGACTCTCGCAGATGCCGCCAATGATATGAAACGGATTCGCGGACGCAGAGGCTTAGATATTCTCAACCGGATGAAAGATGGTTTTCCAGATCGAATCATTATTCATCCAGTTGATTATCAAGAGATCTCGACTGTCGATGCGAAATTAGTTCACTTTGCTAGTGAAATTCACGCCACTCTCCTTACCAATGACTACAACTTGAGCAAGGTAGCCAATCTTCAAGAAGTCTCTGTCTTAAACGTTAACGATCTCGCTCATGCCGTTCGCCCGATTTATTTGCCTGGAGACTGTCTCGAAATCAAAATTATCAAAGACGGCAAAGAAGCGGCTCAAGGCATCGGCTATCTCGATGATGGCACGATGGTAGTCGTCGAAGAAGGTCGTAAATACGTCGGTGGCGGACTCAGAATTATCGTCACATCCGCGCTGCAAACCTCGGCTGGGCGGATGATTTTTGCGAAGCCATACGCCTCAATGATGGCTTAATTTAATTGATAATTGATAATTGATAATTGATAATTGGGTTTTTAAGGTGGGGTTTAAATCCCCATCTTAAAAAGCGGATGCCTTTTCGGACGGGGAACCCGTCCATGAAAAGGCACCAAGCACAATCCACCTATACGGTGGGGGATTCAAACCCCTGCTCTTTGTTGAGAGTTGAGAGTTGTCTAGCCTTTGTCACCCGCCCAGACAACTCTCAACTGTCAACTCTCAACTCTCAACTGTTTAATATAACCTTGGACTAAAAGATCTATCCCGATTTGTTGCCAAGTTACCCGTTCTAATACTACAGCCTCGGACATCGATCGAATATTCAGATCGCCTACTGGCGAGGGTGCCATACTCCCACCGACGATTTTGGGAGCGATAAAGGCCAATACTTTCTGAATTACGCCATCGGCAATGGCACTAGCAGCCAGCGTACCGCCACATTCCCACAATACTGACAGATGACCGCGATCGTAGAGATGCTGCATGACGTGAGTCGGTCTGAGCGTAGCCAACTCTAACACCTCCACCCCCCGATCGCGCAATCGAGCTAACATCTCTAGATTCCCACCGATTTCGGTAGCTACCAAAGTGGGAGCGACACTGGTATCCCATAATATGGCATCTGTCGGCACATCCAAATTCCGAGTCATGACTACCCGCAGCGGATTGGGCGTATCTAGATCGTGACTAGTCAGCAGGGGATTATCGCTGCGTAAGGTATTGCCCCCAATCACTACCGCATCACACCCCGCACGGAGGTGATGAACATAGTTACGAGAAGTCTCGCTACTTACCCAGGTACTGTGTCCACTATCAGTCGCAATTTTTCCATCGAGAGTCATGGCATATTTTAAAATACCCAAGGAACGATGATGGACGATCCGCTGGACAAATCCTTCGTTTAGTTCTTCGCAGGCGGCTGTCTCCACCCCCACGACTACCTCAATCCCCGCTTGCTTTAGAGTAGCAATTCCACCACCTGAGACGAGGGGATTGGGATCTACCATGCCCACGACTACTTTGGCGATTCCCGCCTCGACTAGAGCCGCCGCACATGGGGGCGTTCTACCGTAGTGATTGCAGGGTTCGAGACTGACATAAATTGTTGCTCCCTGTGCCCTGTCACCCGCTTCCCGCAACGCGAATACCTCCGCATGGGGTTGTCCCGCCCCAGGATGAAAACCTTCACCAATGACTGTACCATCTTTGACAATTACTGCGCCGACTAGAGGATTTGGGGCTGTCTTCCCCCAGGCTTGTTTGGCGAGATCGATACATCGGTGCATCATCTGGCGATCGAATTCTGTAAATTTCATAAGTTAGAAATAATCAATCTTGATGGGAACTCGTGCGGCTAAATATGTTGACGATCGACCATCCTCTTCACCATTTCACTATCCCCTATCTCTCATCCCCTATTTACTAGTATAGGTTTTACTGATAATTCGATCGAGTTAATACCAATGACAACTTATCAAAAAACTGTTATTGTTAAGAAACATTGCGTAGCTAACCTTTTTGGTAGTATAAGCCTTATGGCAGGTTTCCCCCGTAGCTTGTCCACCTCTCTAACTGTATTTTGTGACTTCGATGGACCAGTTGTAGACGTATCCGATCGATATTACAGTACCTATCATCTGGCATTGACCGATACAGCCAAATATTATCGCCAGTTGTTAATCCCCCAACCCGCCCAAATCCAGCTCGGGCTGACAATTTTGACTAAAGCCCAATTTTGGCAGATGAAGCAAAACCGCGTTGCCGATCGAGAAATAGCGCGTCAGTCTGGATTAGGCGAAGCAGAAATTGACTTTTTCCTACAGCGTGTTGTCGAAATTGTCAACTGTGCGGAATTACTCCAACAGGATAAACTTCAACCAGGAGTCACTTGGGCACTAGGTTTATTGAAGGCTCAAGGGAGTAGGCTAATTTTAGTCACTTTGCGCGATCGAGATGAAGCCATCGGTATTCTCGAACAACATGGACTTAGGCGACTATTTACTGCTATCTATGGTACCGCCAACAGTCAAGCTGCGTACCAAAACTATGCAGAAATTAAAACTAAACTGCTCGAACGAGCAATGCACGAACACCAAGTCACGCAGCTAAATTCACATCAAAGTTGGATGATTGGCGATACAGAGGCTGATGTTTTGGCTGGAAGAGCGATGGGAATTTCCACCATCGCTCTAACTTGTGGAATTAGGAGCAATTCACAACTGACTCAGCTCCAACCAACACTGATTAAAGCAGACTTACTCTGTGCAGCACATCACTTGGTTGGTAGTAATTCTCTTCAAGTGTGTGGGTAAGTGAGGCTATACAGCCTCGGCGGTTGCGATACTATCCCCTAATTCTGGTCGTTCCGTTCGACAAAAGCAAACTTCAAGCCCTTGATTTCGAGATCTGCGAGAATGCGATCGTCTGCTTCTAAGTCCCAGAGCGTCCACTTGGCAGTAGAGTTAGGATCTTTACCTGGAAAAATGTGCGGATTGGTGGCTAAAAACTCCTTCAAGCTGTGGATAGTCCGACGAGCGATGTTTGAGTTCGTGCCAGCGGGGTTGCGCTGCTAGGGTGGCGATTTCAGCCCGCATGGCGGATGCTAAGACAGCATTTCCTTCTGCTTCTGCTTCTTTGAGTAGTCGGCGATAACCTTTGGTTTCTTTGTAGATAAAGTTTTCAATCCTTTCTACGCCTAATTTTTGAGTGATTCGATCGAGTTGCTTTAACAACTGAGGTACTGTTATCGATCGTTAAAGAAACACGGACGATTCCCCGTTGAGAGCACGAACAAAGGTGCTAAGACTGTCAACTGTTTAACCTAATTTTGGACAAGGGGCTGTCGTCAGTCTAGCTGTGGGACATTGCCCATCCAAGCATGGCTGATTGTAGGCAGGATCTGTTGTTGGGGTGGGGGCTATTTGTCCAAAAATCATCTCACAACTGAGATCCTCAAAGTTTGGTGTCATCGTGAGGGGAATTCCAAACTTTTCCGTAAAAAATACTTGAGTAGGTACTTTGCACATATTGACGCACATCCCGACACA
>JAJAZF010000519.1 GCA_026785875.1 Chamaesiphon sp.
ACCGCAGATCATGGCAATGCTGAATATATGTGTGACGAAGCGGGCAATCCTTGGACAGCCCACACTACCAGCCAGGTACCATTCATTCTGATTGAAGGCGAACGCCGCCAACTTCAGGGACATGGTACCGATGTCGCCCTCCGCGAGGATGGTAAATTAGCAGATCTCGCACCGACAATTTTAGAGATTCTTCAGATTCCCCAACCTGTAGAAATGACTGGTAAGTCAATGATCTTACCAACTCTAGTCGAGTTCCAACACACTCGATCGCCGATGCGAGTTGGGGTGTAGGATTGTGATGGGGTATTGAGTGTGCGATCTTACTCAATCCCCATCTCGCTCTAAATCCCAGCCAAGATCGAGATACAATAGACTAAAGATTATTACGGTTTAGAATTGCTAGATGAATATTATTAATGTAATTGAGAGTATTTGGTGTCTGTCGGCATTTGGTTTGACAGCAATGGTACTACTCCACAGCCCCAAAGGTGATGGAATTGGGGGCATTGGCGGACAAGCGCAGTTATTTAGTAGTACTAAAAGTGCTGAAAGCAACCTCAATCGGATTACCTGGGGTCTATTTTTAGTGTTTATTACTCTGACAATTATTCTTAGTGCTGGTTGGCTATCTTCTGCGCCCGTTACTCCCGTTGTAGTTCCCCCAGTTGTTGGGAATTAGCAGAAAGCTGGCATTTAGGTTAAACAGTTGACAGTTGACAGCGATTTGCTGTCAACTGTTCAACAAAGAGCAGGGGTTTGAATCCCCCACCGTTTAGGTGGGTTGTGCTTGGTGCCTTTTCATGGACAACTGGGCGGGTCCCCCGACCAGTGGGGAAAATAACCGAAAAGGCATCCGCTTTTTAAGCGGCACGGGCGGGGGACAAAGCCTCGCAGGTCTAAATCCCCATCTTAAAAACCCAATTATCAATTATCAATTATCAATTATCAATTAAATTAAACTACCCAACTTGCTGAATCGGGGCGAGAATCTCGCCATACAGACGTTCGATCCGATCGACATTACTTTTGAGGGTATAACTATCTAACACTCGCTGACGGGCAGATTTGCCCAAAATCTCTACCCAACCAGGATGTTCGCGGAGGACGGGGAGGAGGGTGCGGAGTTGACCGGAGACACCTTGAGTATTTATCACAATTCCAGCACCACCACTAATCACCGAAGCATCGGCACCTGCATCAGTAGCTACACAAGCTAGTCCACAAGACATTGCTTCTAACAGTGATAGCGACAAACCTTCAACTAGTGAAGGCAGAATAAATACATCAGCACCTCGCAAAATATCGATCCGACGGGCATCATCCCGAATTGCTCCCAGCCAAATCACACCATGTTCGGTATTGTAAAATGGTTCGAGATTGGGTCTAAGTGGGCCATCACCAACTAGTAATAGTTTGCAACCATAGTTGCTCATGTTGCAGTATTTCCAAGCTTTAAGCAGGGATTCAACATTTTTTTCAGTCGAGATCCGTCCTTGGTAAACGTAAATTTGCCGAGCATTAAACTCAGCTTTAATATTACTAATACCTGGGGTGTATTTTTGTTCGTCAACACCATTTGGGATGACGATCAGGCGATCGCGTGATACGCCTAGTTTGACTAATAAATCTTGTTGTTCTTCACAGAAAATAATCGTGCGATCGTATCTGGCTAAAAATGGTGCATACAGTTGATAGGCTAGCAACTGGGTGGTCGAAGTCACATTGCGACGCTTCCCATCGTAGGGTGTATGAAATGTCGAAATCAGCGGTAAATTTAGTTCTTGGCAAATTTCTGGAAGCAAAAAATCTAGCGGTGATAAACTTAGTGAAGCATGAACGATATCTGGCTTACGACGACGCAGCGATCGTTCGAGTACTCGTTTAGCTCTGATCGTGGGGATTGTATATACCTGAGATTTGTAGAGAAACGGTAGCGGCACTTCATCGCCATCAGCTTTGGTATCAGCAAAGTGCATGAAACTCACTTTGTGCCCACGATTAGTTAAGGCACTAGTAATTTCTCGACTATAGGTAACATTGCCACAAAAAGGCGTTTTCTTTCCTAGCCACGCAATATGCATCTTTTGTTCAATCGATCGGGATTTTAGTAAACTTAGATATTAAGGATTAAATATTTAGTAATTCCTAAATATACCAGGAAAGTCTACTCGGGCACTAGAGACTTTATGACAGCGGGGTTTCTGTCATCACAGTAGCTGAGTCGTTTGTTGCGATCGAAAGTGTGATGGCTGCGAATTAGACATCAGACTTGACTGGTAACTCCAAGGGAATGTTACCTAATATTCCCGTCCGAAAATCATTGAGAATCAGATGCGATGTGCGTTCTAGATCGCCGCGATACTTTTGATTTGCGAGATTGTGCAGGTATTCTTCGCCGCTCAAAGTCGTCGGTACAGAACCATATCGGGCGTTTAATCCATCGATGTAGCCCAACTCCTGACACAGCTCGATAAATGCTGCCGCCATGCTCTGCCTGTCGTATCCAGCTTCACCAATATCATCGCAGATCGCCAGCTTTACCGCCGCTTCTCGATCGTTCAAACGTCCAGGAATAATCCCTGGCGCGTCTAATAGCTCCAACTCGTCGGAAATTCTCACCCAGCGGAGCGATCTGGTGACACCAGCACGTCGGGCACTTTCTACTACTCGTTTATTCAGCAGTCGATTGATCAGGGCTGATTTACCCACATTGGGAAAACCGATGACGACAGCTCGTACCGGACGTGGTAGCATCCCGCGTTCTTTCCGTTTTTGGTTGATGGCGATACCTGCGAGTTGTGCTGCTTTGGAGATGGCTACTACGCCCGTTCCTCTTTGAGAGTTAGCAAAAAATGGCTGTTCGCCTTGGGAGATAAACCATTGTGTCCACAATTCTCGCACTGTGGGCGGGATCATATCGACCCGATTTAAGATGAGTAATTTGGGTTTATTGCCAATCCACGTTGCGAGGAGCGGGTGATATGTCGCAAACGGAATCCGCGCATCGCGCACTTCGAGGACAACATCAACTTTTTTGACTTGTTCTTGAAGCTGACGTTCGGCTTTGGCAATGTGCCCTGGATACCATTGGATTGCTGGTAATGTCATAATCTATGGTTAGCAGTTATTCAGTTACTAGTTTAACCGCTGCGATCGAACTTAATTTGATTCGTCTTCAGAGTGTCTGATGATGCTGTACGATCGAATGGCGATCTGAGTTTTTAGATCCGTAAGAAAATTTTATTAAAATGACCCAACAAACAGTAATCATTACCGGAGCCTCATCAGGAGTCGGCTTGTATACCGCCAAAGCGATGGCGCAGCGGGGTTGGCATGTGGTGATGGCGTGTCGCGATTTACCTAAAACGGCAACAGCCGCTCAAGCAGTAGGGATACCCCCAACTAGCTATAGCATCATCCACATCGATCTAGGCTCTCTGGAAAGCGTCAGAAAGTTCGTGCAGGAGTTCAGAGCTACGGGTAAATCTTTAGATGCTTTAGTGTGTAATGCAGCGGTTTATTTACCTTTGCTCAAAGAACCAATGCGATCGCCAGAAGGTTATGAATTGAGTGTCGCCACCAATCATTTTGGTCATTTCCTGCTGTCTAATCTGCTCCTAGAGGACTTAAAAGCTTCATCTGCACCAGATAAACGTTTGATTATTTTAGGCACCGTCACAGCCAATTCTAAGGAGTTAGGCGGCAAGATTCCAATTCCGGCACCAGCGGATTTAGGCGATCTTCAGGGATTAGCGGCTGGATTTAAAGCACCAATTGCGATGATTGATGGCAAACCATTTAAAGCGGGTAAAGCTTATAAAGACAGTAAGCTATGCAATATGATGACCAGTCGGGAGTTACATCAGCGTTACCATGATGCGACGGGGATTGTGTTTAATACGCTCTATCCTGGATGTGTCGCTGATACCCCGCTATTCCGCAACAGTTATCCTTTATTCCAAAAGATCTTCCCCTGGTTCCAGAAAAATATTACTAAGGGTTATGTGAGTCAGGAACTAGCTGGCGACAGGACGGCTCAAGTCATCGCCGATCCTGAATTCAAGCAATCTGGGGTGCATTGGAGTTGGGGTAATCGTCAAAAAGTCGGCGGTAAGTCATTCGTACAGGAGTTGTCAGATAAAGCTAGTGATGACAAGGCTGTACGCATGTGGGAATTGACCGAGAAATTGGTAGGCTTGAAGTGAGAACGAATCGCGATCGCTAGGTAGTCAGCATAAACACTAGTCAGATCCAAGACGTAGGGTGTGTTAGGCGCAAGCCGTAACGCACCAGATCCGGAATATTCAATAGCAAGCTCTTAGCTAAAAGGATTGAATAAGATTTAGATTTGCCATCACCCCAGATGCTGGTAGGGGCAATTGATGAATTGCCCCTACCAGCCAGAGAGTTCCCTAGCTCGGGCATTGGTGCGTTACGGCTTGCGCCTAACACACCCTACGTCTACACCAAGCAATTGGTGGGCTTGAATTGAAACTAGAAACTAGTGACGGGATCGAGCCAACGTAACATTTCGCGCTTGAGTTGATATAAATCGCGATTAACTTCTCGATCGATCCATTGTCCGATCGCATCAAAAGGTGTGAAACTTTGAGGATTTGATTGCCATTGCAAGTTCTGTCCTAATGGGGTGATGTGACTACCATTAATCACCTGTGTCGAAACCTTACCTGGAAAGATTTTAGTCAGGATTTGACCTAAAGTATATGATTGATCGATCGTGTCATTACTAAATTTAATAATCAGATTGCGACTGACATCATAATAATCGGCGATCAGATCGAGTGTTTCTTGAGGATTGGGAGCGAATTCCATATTGAATTCTTGGGGCATTTGACCCATCAACGGTACTGCATCCCGCGCCGAAAAATTATTGAATGAAATTAAAATATTTCCCGATCGCTTAACGTCGTAGATGCTACCAATCAACAGATGGAGCTTGCACCCCATACTATGCCCGACACCATAAACTGGTAGAGATTCAGCAGGTAGATACCGACGATTTTGGAGCAATTCTAATGTATCTTCAAAACTATTGTAGACTTCACTAGCGATCGAGCGATGATCGAAAGTATTGATAAACGGTGTCGCAATAGTTGCATACCCTTGCTTACCCAAGTCTTCTAATAATAGTCGATAGGTAAGATGTGGAGCTGCTGCTACAAAGGCACCACCTAAAAAATGGATAATTGCACGCGGCTGACGAGGAATATAAACCCAATTACCAGAAATTTCTTGCCAATCCATTGCAGTTGTTTCTTGTTGATTTAGAAGTATCCAAAGAAGCTATCGTAATCGAGATCGCTGTCTTCACTATTGTAGGGGGTTCGTTCGGCAAATTCATTGGGGGTGCGATCGTCGCTCCATCCCCACCAAGCTTTTCCACATTGACACAGATAAAATTCCTGCCATTTGCGTTTGCGGTTTTCGATAAATACGGGGGAACGACGATCGATCCAAGCGGCGGTAGCTGTTGTGGAGCTAGCACGACAATTAGGACAGCAAAATCCGTCGGCGTGAGTTGCTATTTCTCTCCAATCTGGCGGGGTAGGGCTAAAAGCTTCCATGTGTGGCGATCTCTAAAGCGGATACTATCGGGGGCGGGGCAGAGCAAATCTTACGTTTGTTGCAAAATAAAGACTAATACCTCAGAGTGATACTGTGATATTTTCTTACTAATATAATAAGTAGTCTAACGAGGATCTGCCGAGCCTAGTTAAATTGGTAGGATCTAAACAGCTAAATAAATATCTTCTAGACTAGATTAATTAAATTTCTATGACAACTCTCAATTCGATCGCTGATGCTCCCGATCTCACCCCTGACGACTATGTTGTCGTCGGTGTAGCTACCTGCTTCTTCCGTGACGATGATGGCGTTCGCGAACTCAAAGTGATCGAACCAATTCCTTCCTCCGCTCTAGAAGCCTTATTCAAGGGTATTCCCACATCCTATCAAATTGCCGCAGCCACCACCCTCGGCGCGCTAATTGCTGGAGATACACCCGAAATTCCAGCGAATTTCCCCGTAGACTGTCAACTAGGTAACGAATTTGCCTATCGTTGTATCGCCACCGCCCGCACCTACAAACGTCGCCCTGAAGCCCAATCACACATCGCTCCAGGGGACACTTACACCAGCTTTAACTACTCTACCGAGCGGAAGCGGGTTCTCAATGCCGATCGAGTCGTCACCAAAGACGATAATGTCAAGCAACACGCCTATACTCACCAAAAACTCTAATTCCAGCTATTTGGCTGGTAGATAGTCGGGATGGGGGAGATCGATCTCCTCCAGGTGGTGGCTGTGTAAGACTAGAACTGTCTGCGGGAGAAAATTACCGTCGTCACGAGCAATAATGCCACTGTATAAACCACCGCATACCCAGCATTGAGCAAGAGTAGATCTGGCTGTGGCAAAACTCCATAGACAGCATCATTCTTGAGATCTAGTCGAGATAGATCTGGTAAAACTAGATATAAATTATCTGTCAGTTGTTGAAAACCAGGATTTTTGGTGACACCTGCTAGTTTCACCATGCTTTCACTCAAGTGTCCTACTAAATAAAGCGAAAAAGTCAGTAAAATTGCTAAAATCGAACTCGTGAATACACCAAATAATAATGCCGCAGCCGTCAACAGGCATAGTTCTAGAAACAGAAAAAATGCAG
>JAJAZF010000520.1 GCA_026785875.1 Chamaesiphon sp.
ACCAAGAACAATTCGGCCCCGTCCAACCCAAGCAAAAAAGCGTATTAGAGATCGCGATCCGCAGTCACCAAACTAGCTTACAACTGGTGGAAACGCTCTTAGATGTCTATCGCAATGACATTGACGGACTACAACTCGATCTTACCCCGATCGATCTCGCCCGATTAGCAGAATCAACAGCAACTTCCTTACTCGATCTAGCGATGAGTCGGCGAGTTCACCTGTCATTAAATTATGGAGACTCCGACTTCCGTCAGTTTCTCTGGGTAAATGGTGATGCCCTCCAGCTTCAGCGAGTATTTGCCAACCTACTCGCCAACGCCATCAATCACTCGCCACGCGGTGCAAAAGTGGAAGTCGTGCTGGGAACTCAAGCGGGAGATCGGGTGGTGAAAGTGATGGATACCGGAGCAGGGATTCAGCCCGATGAAATGCCCCATTTATTTGACAGGTTTTATCAGGGACAGAGCAATCGCCAAGCCAGTGGCTCAGGGTTGGGGCTGTATCTGGCTCGTCAAATCGTCGAAGCGCATGAGGGGACAATTTGGGCGGAAAATCGTTCCCCCCAAGGGGCGCTCTTTGGGTTTCGCCTAGCAGCGATCGTCGATCCGTCTTACCATGTCTCTTAAAATGCTCCTAGATCGCCTCAAAATTCTGTTAGTTGAAGATGATGAACTGTTTCGCTTGGGCTTACAGGTAAGATTGCAGCGCGAATCGGCGGTGGAAATCTTGGCTGAAGCAAATGATGGTGAAACAGCCATCGATTTGGCAAAGCAACAGCCGTTCGATCTGGTACTCCTCGATATTGGTTTACCTGGATTGGGCGGGTTGGAAACCTGTCGTCAACTCAAGCAAAATCACCCCCAGTTGCCGATTCTCGTTCTCACTTCCCGCAACGAAAGATCGTCGATCGCCCGCCTGGTAGCCGCAGGAGCACAAGGTTATTGCCTCAAAGGGGTAACAGCAGAAACTTTGGTTTTAGCCATGCGCTCGGTCATTGCTGGAGCCTCCTGGTGGGATGCCGCAGCTACGGCAGAAATTCATACGCTATTCCAAAATAACCCGACAGAAGATCGCACCCCAATCGCCAATACCCTAACTCGACGCGAACAAGAAATCCTCAGCCTGATTGCTACAGCCAAAACCGATCGAGAAATCGCCCAAATCCTCTATATCGCCCCTGGAACCGTCCGCGTTCACGTCCACACGATTTTACACAAATTGGGAGCGATCGATCGCAAACAGGCGGTGGCGATCGCTATTGAAAACCATCTCTTCGTCAGGCAAGATTAAGGCTGTCGAACGGTATTGAGATATATTACCTTTAATTTGTTGGTGGTAAGATTACCCGCTTGGCTAAACCGAGCTTTTGTAATAATTGAATCGACCACCAAGTCATATCGATTTCCCACCACTCCCAGCCACCTTTGGCGACATTAGGATAAGCATGGTGATTATTGTGCCAGCCTTCGCCATAAGTTAATAGAGCCGCCCACCAGAGATTACGAGAATTGTCATCTGACTCATGGGTGCGATAGCCAGTGATGTGACTTGCTGAATTGATCAGCCAAGTACTATGCCACAGAATCACCGCCCGTACGAACACGCCATAAATCACGAACGACCAACCGCCCACAGCGTATAGTAACAATCCGACGGGGATTTGCAAGAATAGGAAATATTTATCGAGCCAACGGTAATAAGCATCTTTAGCTAAATCCGGTGCTGCTTTTTTGTAATCGTCAAAGTTGAAAAAGTTGGTTTTTGGGTAGAAAATCCATAGCATATGACTCCACCAAAATCCCCGCTTTGCCGAGTAGGGATCTTTGTCCCAATCTTCGGTATACAAATGATGTTGCCGATGTCCAGCTACCCAGAAAATCGGGCCGCCTTGAAGTGCTAACGCGCCGAGAGTGGCAAATACATACTCTAGTGGTTTGGGCACCTGAAAGCTGCGGTGTGTGAGCAAACGGTGAAATCCTAAACAAATCCCGATCGATCCAAACAACCAATGCAGTAAAATTGCTGCTCCAAGTGCAGACCAATTAAAGAACCACGGGGCTAATAATGCGACTAGATGAAACGAGCCAAAAAAGATAACATTCGTCCAACTTAATGGTGCCGTTTCACTTTGCTTTGAGCCGTTCTCGAATGGGCTTTGCCCACGCTTCTCGATTGAATTAGCAGTCATAAATAATTTAGGTTTTAGGTTTTAGGTTTTAGGCTTTAGTCTTCGGGTGTTGGGTTTTAGGTACTAAACTTTAATTTTTGATGAGATTTACCTAACACCTAACCCCTAGTCCCTAATTCTTGGACACAGCTTCTACATCTAGGTATAGTAGAAATAGGGTCTGCAAGTAACGCTTACATTTACATCCTAACAAGCTTTGAAAAATTGTGCAAGTATCACTTGCATTAGTCACTTCCTAACTGATTAAGTCGATCTAATTCATACTCCATGCCATCTTCCCGCAACCTTACGCGCCAAAAACTGATCCAGGCAGCGATCGAATTATTTGCCAGTCAAGGGGTGGGTGAGACTACCACCAAACAGATTGCCGAACTAGCGCAGGTGAATGAAGTCACCTTATTTCGCCAGTTTGGGAATAAACATGGGCTACTACTGGCTGTGATCGAAGATGCGAGTGTATTCGCTCAATTGGGACAGAGTTTAGCGACAGAATTGCCACCAGCAAGTAGTCTAGCCGAAATGCTCAGAGCATATGCTAATACCTGCCTCCAGGCACTAGAACAAACTCCTGCTGTGATTCGATCGCTCGTAGGTGAGTCGGGGCAATACTCCACTGAAAATCGCCAAGGATTGGGACGGAGTTTCGATCGAGCCAATCGTCGTGTCGCCAAGTATTTAAAAACCAATATCGGCGAATCTCAGTCAGATTTACAACTACCGATCGAACAATTAACTAGCTTGCTGCATACATTATTATTTGGATATGCGACGATCGAATTAACTAGCGAATTTCATGGATTATGGCGCGATCGAGCGGATTTTCTCGATCGAGTTGTTGCTCTATTTGTTGCAGGTGCAATTGCTGGAAGTCCTCAACAATTAGCTGCAATTAATCTCCCCACTCCAGTAATTCAGCTCGATTTACCAGAACCAGTGGTGGAGCAGATGCTCCAACAAGCAAAAAAACACAGCCTTCAGACTTACGCGCTTGTCTACGTGTTATTTGGCACGGGATTGAGCGCGAGCGAGATTATTTTATTGACTCGATCGAATCATTCGAGCAGTAGCGATCGTCAGTTATTGCAAATAACTCATGGCTCGGCGCGTCAAGTACCCGTCAATCAATGGATTATGGGTAAACGTTACGGATCGTATCTCAAAAATCCCCTGACACAATGGCTTAGAAGCCGCAAAGATGCTCATCCTGCTCTATTTATCAATCCGAATGGAACTGGATTAACTGAGGCAGATTTGCGCCAACTGTGGCAACAATCGAGCAGTGAAATTATTACACCAAAGGGAGCACCGACGATCGCCCAAGCTCAAGCTACTTGGTGTGTAGAAATGCTCATGAGAGGATTGACAATCGAAGCGATGCAGGTATTAACAGGATGGGAAACTACTCAACTCGAACCCTATGTACGCCGCGCCCAAGAGTTGACGGTTTTAGCACAGGCATTTAATGTCGATCGTCATCCCTAAGGCTGATTCGATCGACATAACGATAAAAACATATTTATAAGTTACCCAACTCAAAGATTTATGAGAAAGAAGCTCGGCAATAAAATTTAGAAAATTTCCAGCTATTTCGCTGGAACTAAAGCGCGAGTCTTTCGATGTCATAATGGGAGTGTGGAGCTGTCAGCTAAGGAGAAACGAAAATGAGTACTCAATCGCCAATTCCGGTGGTCGTCAATGGTGCGGCGGGGAAAATGGGTCTAGAAGTGATTAAAGCCATAGCTAGTGCCCAAGATCTGGTGCTGGTGGGAGCGATCGATCGCAATCCCCAGCTACTGGGTGAAGATATCGGCGAAATCGCTGGCTGTGGAGCCTTGGAGGTACCTCTGATGAACGATCTCCAAGCGATCCTGGCGATGGCATCCCAGGAGAAACAACCCGCCGTCATGGTCGATTTTACCCACCCTGATAGTATCTATGAAAACGTCCGATCGGCGATCGCTTATGGCGTGCGTCCGGTTGTCGGTACCACTGGATTGAGTACCACTCAGATTCAAGAATTGGCTGAATTTGCCGACAAAGCGAGTACTGGCTGTCTAATTATC